>NZ_JBPQTW010000080.1:0-27468 GCF_051386535.1 Streptomyces sp. URMC 127 | reverse complement strand
CCAGATCCTGGGCCTCGGGCTGCAGATCGTGCTGCAGCACACCCTCTCCAGCGGCGAGCTGCACAGCTGGGGCTGGCTCATCCGGCGTCGGCGTCGCTGGGCGGCAGGTGCTCCATCCTGCGCAACTGGTCGAGCAGGCCGGTGGCCAGATCGAGTCCCTGGGGGGACAGGCCGACGGCCCGGACGGCGACCCGGGTGATCCCGGCGTCCTGCAGGTCGGGGAGGCCCCCGCGGTCCGCGCCGCTCTCGCGGAGCCCCACGAGCTCGCGGAGCTTGGCGTCCGTCCGCGCGGCCTCGTCGTCGTCGAAGAAGTAGCCCGCATTGACGCCGAAGAATTTCGCGAGCGCCTTGAGGTGGTGCAGCCGGGGATTGTTCCGCTGGCCGTTGCGGAGATAGGCGATGTACTGCCGGGAAATGTCGCCGCCCTCGGCCCGTATGGCCTCGGCGACCTCCTCGTTGCTGTACGGCCTGCGACCCCGTGGGTGGACGGTCCTGAAGAGGTGGTTCAGCCGATCGGCCAGCGCGTTCGGGCCGGAGGACATCTTCTCCATCGATTCCCGATCTTGTGAGGCAATTAGGCAAGTAACCTGATCACCACCGCAGTTGACAGTCGCGAAGCAGCAGTGGATATAGTGAGCCAGACCACTGATGTGGTCAAACTGCGCACAGGATCAGTCGAGGTGCGTCACGCCAGTGGCCGGAGCCGGCGACAGTCGCCCACTCGCTCCGGCCGCGCGACCGGGCGTCACCCGCCTCTCTCCGCTCGACAGGAACCATCCCGGCCGATCGAGCGGCCGGGCCGTGACCGCAGTACGGGGGTGGCGTGTCATTCTTCGGAGCGATGCCGGTTCCGCATACGCCGGCGGCCGGGTGAACGAGCGTGCGGAAAGCACGCCTCGGGGTTCGCTCGGACCGGTCGGCCCACCTGTGCCGAGGATCGTAGCGGGCGACCGCCGCGGCGGCACCTCCCTCCGCGAAGGTGCTGCGGGCACCTCCCGGCCCGGTCCCGCCACCGGCCCTCGGCAGGAGCTTTCCCGCCGTGACCGGCAGGCCGCCTCTTTCCCGCCCGTCCCGGGGCTTCCGCACACCAACTTTACTGAACGGGAATGGTGAAGAGTGACACAGGACCACCACCGCGGAAGGATCGAAAGCACAGCCGCGAACGGTCTGCGAGTCGCCGTGCTGATCGAGGACGATTTACTCCGGCTGGGCCTGCAGGCGCTGCTGCCGAGAATTTCCACCGTCCGGGAGGTGTTCTTCCCGGCCCAGCATTCCGGCCACCGGGGCACCGAGCACGACGCTCCGCTCGATGTCGTCCTCACCTCCGGCTACAACCGGGGCGTGCCCCGGCCGGCGGTGGAGTTCCCTCCGCCGTCCCCCCGGGTGCTCATGATCATCGACAGCTCCCAGCTGGCCGACGAGGCGGATTTCTCCGGCTGTTCCGCCGACGGGTACCTCCTGCGCAACGAACTCACGGCGGAGAGCCTGGAGCAGGCCCTGGCGCAGCTCGCCTCCGGTCAGATGCCGATGCCGCTGAGCCTCGGCCGCTCGCTCGTCCACCGGGCCACCGCCGCGCCGCCCGCCGCGCCGCCGGCCGAGCTGACGGCACGGGAGAAGGAGACGCTGCTGCTGCTCGTGGAAGGGCTGAGCAACAAGCAGATCGGCCGGCAGCTGAGCATCTCCGTGCACGGGGCCAAGCGCCTGGTCGGCAGTGTCCTCGTCAAGCTGGGAGCGGCCAATCGAACGGCGGCCGTCGTAGCGGCCATCAAGGCGGGCCTGGTGGAGCCCTGCTACGACTGACGAAGCGTGACGAGTGGCGGCGCATGCACCGGTCAGGGCCTCGGCGGGCGGTTCGGCGCCCCGCTCCGGGCCGTTCACGGACGCCGTTCACGGGGCCAGGAGTGCCGCGAACCGCCCGGGGTCGATGTTGCCGCCGCTGACGATCACGCCGACGCGCTGTCCGCGCAGCCGGCCGGCCGTGCGCCGCAGGGCGGCGAATCCCAGGCAGCCGGTGGGCTCGGCCACGATCTTCATGACGCCGGCGAAGGTTCCCATGGCCTCGACGAGTTCGGCGTCGGTGACGGTGAGGACGTCGGGGGCGGCGCCACGGAGGACGGCGAAGGTGAGGTCGCCCAGGTGCCGGGTCCGGGCCCCGTCGGCGATGGTCCGCGGCGTGGCGATGCGGACGATGCGGCCCTCGCGCAGCGACTGCCGGGCGTCGTCGCCCGCCTCCGGCTCGACGCCGACGAGCCGGCAGCCGGGGGACAGTACCGCTGCGGAGAGCGCCGTGCCGGACAGCAGTCCGCCGCCGCCCAGCGGCACGAAGAGCGCGTCGAGCTCTCCCGCCTCGTCGAAGAACTCCTTCGCCACGGTGCCCTGTCCGGCGATCACGTCGGCGTGGTCGTAGGGCGGGACCAGCGTGAGGCCGTGCTCGGCGGCCAGCGCGCGCCCGATCTCCTCCCGGTCCTCGGTGTCGCGGTCGTAGGCGACGACCCGGCCGCCGTACGCCTCGGTGGCCGCCCTCTTCACGGCCGGGGCGTCGTGCGGCATGACGATCGTGGCCGGGATGTCCAGCAGCCGGGCGGCCAGCGCGACCGCCTGGGCGTGGTTGCCCGAGGAGTACGCGACGACGCCGGCCCGCCGCTGCGCGGGCGAGAACCGGGCCAGGGCGTTGTACGCACCGCGGAATTTGAAGGCCCCCGCGCGCTGGAAGTTCTCGCACTTGAACAGCACCTGCGCTCCGGTCCGTTCGTCGATCAGCCGCGAGCGCAGGACCGGGGTGCGGTGGGCGTGGGGTGCGATCCGCTCCGCCGCGGCCAGGACGTCCTCGTACGTCGGAAGGTCGCGCATGCTGATCCTCTCGGCCGGGAACCACGGAACGGCGACGATATCCGGCCAACTGTCGCCCGGGCCGCACGGAATTCGGGCAGCCGCCCGCTTATGATCACCCGCAAGATCCACAAGGTCCGGAAGGTCGGCGTACGGGAGACGTGCGGGTGGAGATGTCACAGGTGCCTGCGGTGGACGGGGCGGTCCGCGTCCGTTTGCCGGGGCCCGTCCGGTACGTCTCGGCCCGGGGGGACGCCGGCCGGCCCGGCGCTCCCGGGCCGCAGGCCGTGCTGGCGGCGCTGGCGCTGAGCGCGGGGACGCTGGTGACGGTTGACGAACTGGTCGACGGGCTCTACGACGACGACCCGCCCGCCTCCGCCCGGCGGGTCGTCGTCAACTACGTCCACCGGCTGCGCACGCACCTGGAGCGCGAGGACGGCGCGGAGCCGGGCGGCGAGGGGCGGGACGCGGTCATCGCGACCACGGCCGACGGGTACGTGCTCCGGCTTCCCGGGGAGCAGGTGGACGCCGTGCGCTTCGGCCGGCTCACCGCGCAGGCCCGGCGCCACGCCGAGGCGGGTGCCCCCGCGGCGGCGGGCGCCTGCCTGGAGGAGGCGCTCGCCATGTGGCAGGGCCCCGCGCCGGCGGGACTGCCCGGGCCGTTCGCGCAGGACCGGCGCCGCGCGCTGGGCGAGCAGCGCGCGTCCGCGCTGGAACTGCGCCTGGAGATGCTGCTGGCGTGCGGACGCCATGCGGAGACGGTGCCGGACATCGAGCAGGCCCTTGAGGGCGGTGGCCGCGATCAGGAAGTGCGCCGAGGGGATCCCCAGCCGCTCGCTCTGCCTCTCGACCGCCTCGACCGCGGACGTCGGCAGGTGATGGCGGGCGTGCAGGGCCGCGGACGCGGGCGGCGCCTCCGCGTGGAGCCGTCCCGTGGCCGGCCAGGCCACCGCCTCCTTCGCCCAGAACTCCTGGTCCGAACGGTAGGTGCGGCCGGCCGCGTACGCCCGGTCGTGCTCGACTGCGGCCGTGACGGGCTGGAAGGAGTGCGGCGCCGCGGCGCTCCCGCTCAGCAGCGCGTTGTAGACGTCGGCCGTCCTGCGGGCCGTGGCGGCCTGGCCGTATCCGTCCGCCACGATGTGGTGGACACGGCGGTACCACAGGTGGCGGCCGGGCGACACCTTGATCAGGGCGGCGCCGAGCAGCGGACCGGTGGTGAGGTCGACCGGCCGGGCGAGGTCGGCGCGCATCCAGGCCACCGCCCGCCCGTCCGGGTCCGGGCTCCCGGTCATGTCGAGGACCTCGAACTCCCACTCGGCAGGCCGCAGCTCCTGCACCGGTGTCCCGTCGGGCTCCGTCACGAACCGCGCGCCCAGCGACCCGGCCTCGTCCACGGCGGTGCGCGCCGCCCGCTCCAGCAGCGCCGCGTCGAGAGCGCCGGTGATCTCGTAGTAGTCGCCCACGTTGTAGGGCGTGCCGGCCGGTTCCAGGATCTGGGAGATCCAAATCTCCAGCTGGCCTGCTGTCAAGGGGACTCGCACATTTCTGCTCCAGACGCCTCGGGACCGTCGTCCCTTCACCCTGGCACCCGCCCCGACCTGCGCACAGGCCCCACCGGGGGTGGTGTTCCCGCCTGTCGTGCACGCGAGGGGGCCCGACGGACGGCAACGCCCGGGCCGGCTCCTTCGCCGGGGTGCGTCACACCCGTCACACCATCGGACCACGCGTACCGGGGTTCCCGTTGCGCGAAGAAGGTGACAGTCTCCGAGCGGCCCCCGGCGCGCACACGGTTGTCCGGTGCGCACCGTGTCACGATGGCCGGGCGGCGCCCGGCGCCGGGGCCCGTGCCGGCCCTTCGAGGTACGTGACAGGAGTGGAGCCCCGCCATGTCCAGCACCCCCTCCCCCAAGGCCACCGCGCAGATCGGTGTCACCGGGCTCGCCGTCATGGGCAGCAATCTGGCCCGCAACTTCGCCCGGCACGGTCACACCGTCGCCGTGCACAACCGCACGTACGCCAAGACCGAGGCGCTGATCGGCGCGCACGGCCACGAAGGGGACTTCGTCCCCGCCGAGACCGCCGAAGAGTTCGTCGCCGCCCTGCAGAAGCCGCGCCGGATCGTCGTCATGGTCAAGGCGGGCGACCCGACGGACGCCGTCATCGACGAGTTCGCCGCCCTCCTCGAACCCCGCGACGTCCTCATCGACGGCGGCAACGCCCACTTCAACGACACACGGCGACGCGAGGCCGCACTGCGCGAGCGCGGCATCCACTTCGTCGGCGCCGGCATCTCGGGTGGGGAGGAAGGAGCTCTCCACGGGCCCTCCATCATGCCCGGCGGGTCGGCAGAGTCCTACAAGTCCCTCGGCCCCCTTCTCGAAAGCATCGCCGCCAAGGCACCCGACGGCACTCCCTGCTGCACCCACATCGGCCCCGACGGCGCCGGACACTTCGTCAAGATGGTGCACAACGGCATCGAATACGCCGACATGCAGCTCATCGCCGAGGCGTACGACCTCCTGCGCCACGTCGCGGGCTACGACCCGCAGCGCATCGCGGAGACCTTCCGCACCTGGAACACCGGCCGGCTGGACTCGTACCTCATCGAGATCACCGCCGAGGTGCTGGCCCACACCGACGCCGCCACCGGCCGTCCGTTCGTGGACGTCGTCGCCGACGAGGCCGAGCAGAAGGGCACCGGCCGCTGGACCGTGCAGACCGCGCTCGACCTCGGCATCCCCGTCTCCGGCATCGCCGAGGCGGTGTTCGCCCGGTCCGTGTCCGGCCACGCGGATCTGCGCGGCGCGGCGCGCGAACTCCCGGGCCCGCGGCGGGAACCGCTCTCCCCCGCGGACGCCGGGGAGTTCGCCGGCCTGGTCGAACAAGCGCTGTACGCGTCGAAGGTCGTCTCGTACGCCCAGGGCTGGAACATGATCAGTGCGGCGAGCGCCCAGTACGGCTGGGACATCGACCTCGGGGGCGTCGCCGCCATCTGGCGCGGCGGCTGCATCATCCGGGCCGCGTTCCTCGACCGCATCCGCGCCGCGTTCGCCGCGGACCCGCAACTGCCCACGCTGCTCGCCGACAAGGGCTTCGCCACGGAGGCCGGGGAGGCGCAGGGCGCGTGGCGCTCCGTCGTCGCCACGGCGGTGGGCCGCGGCGTGCCCACGCCGGGGTTCTCGGCCGCGCTCGCCTACTACGACGCGCTGCGCGCCGAGCGGTTGCCGGCCGCGCTGACGCAGGGGCAGCGGGACTTCTTCGGGGCGCACACCTACCGGCGCACCGACCGCGAGGGATCGTTCCACACACTGTGGGGCGGAGACCGCAGCGAGGAGCGAACCGGCTGAAAACCACCGGGTCCTGCGGTGCGCACGGCCGTGCGCACCGGCCGCCCGCACGGTCCGGCATACAACGGGCCGACGCGCAACGCGATACCCCCGGATGGCCGTACGTACGGATCTGTCCGGCCTTGCCGGTTCTGTCCTGACCTGCAACTTTGCAGGTCAGGGAAGGGTTAGTGCCGACCGTGCATAGACCGCGCGAGGGACGTGGGCTTAACTTATGCGCTATGACCTCCCCCCGCAGCACCTACGGCGGCGGCTACTACGCCTCGTCGTCGTTCCCGGACACCCCGATTTACGACAGCCTCGTCGCCGAGCGGGGCACCCCGCAGATCGCCCCGATCCGCGTGTCGGCCCCGTACGACGGCGGCGGCAGCAACCTGCCCGCACTTCCCGCGCTGCCGTCCGGCCCCTCGGCCGGCCCGTCCTCCCAGGCCCCGTACGGCGCCCAGGGCGGCGCACCGTACGGCTATCCCGCGCCCGGCCCGCAGCAGCCCGGCGGGCTGCAGCAGGCGGCCGCCCCGTACATCCCGCAGCAGACGCCGCCGCGCGCCTACCCGGGGCCGGGTCCGCAGCAGTACCAGCAGCAGCGGCCGGGAGGCGCCCCCGCCGGCCCGTCCGGCCCGGGGGGCCCCGCGGCGGGTCCGGCCGGCTTCGACGCCATGCGCCCGGTGACACCGCGCCCGGCCGCCGGGCAGTACGAGGACCCGTACAACCGTCAGTATCCGAATCAGGGGGGTTACTGACCGTCTGTCCGTTGTGCTGGGGGACCCGCCACGGCGGGCAGGGGTACTCGCTCAACCGCCCGGCCAGGGTGGCAAGATGACCGCATGTCCACGTCGCCCACGCTGACCGCGCTGCACTTCTACCCCGTCAAGTCCCTGGCGGGGTGCACCGCCCCGGAGGCGGCCGTCGAGCCGTGGGGGCTCGCCCGCGACCGCCGGTGGATGGTCGCGGACGCCGACGGGATCCTGATCACCCAGCGGCAGCGGCCACGGCTCGCCCTGGCCGCTGCCGGCCCGCTGCCGGGCGGCGGCGTCCGCCTCACCGCGCCCGGGGCGGAACCGCTCGACGTCGCCGTGCCCTCCCTCGCGGAAGCGGGGGGCACGCGCACGGTGCAGGTGTTCCGGGACAAGGTCGAGGCGGTTCCCGCGGGGGAAGCCGCCGACGCGTGGCTCACCGCCCACCTCGGAACCACGGCCCGCCTCTTCCACATGGACGAGCCCGCGAGCCGCCGGCCGATCGATCCCGCGTTCTCCCTCCCCGGCGAGACCGTGAGCTTCGCCGACGCCTATCCGCTGCTCGTGACCACCCTCGCCTCGCTCGACGCCCTCAACGCGCTCATCGCCGCGGGCGACTGCCCCGGCGAGGGCCCGCTGCCCATGAACCGCTTCCGCCCCAACGCCGTCGTCGGCGGCACCGAGCCGTGGGCCGAGGACGGCTGGCGCCGCGTACGGATCGGCGACGTGACCTTCCGGGCGGTCAAGGACTGCGGCCGGTGCGTGGTCTCCACCACCGACCAGGCCACCGCCGAGCGCGGCAAGGAGCCGCTGCGCACGCTCGCCCGCCATCACCGCATCGGCGGCAAGGCCGTGTTCGGCAAGAACCTCATCCCCGAGCACACCGGGACCGTGCGCGTGGGCGACACCGTCGAGATCCTCGACTGACCGGCCAGGCCCTCTTCCTCCGCATGCGATGCCCTGTGTGAGGTATTTACGGACCCGGAAGGGGGTGAGCATGGTGCGCGCTACGGCACTCGCATGGCGATGGCGGCGCAATCCCCTGCGTCGCCGCACCGATGTCCTGGAATCGTGGGTGGGGCTGGTCGCCGTGGTGCTCATGCTGCTCGTGGGCCCGGTCACCGGCTGGGTGACGGGGTCCCTCGCCCACGACGCCCTGCGGCACACGGTCCGCGAACAGCACCGGCACCGGCACCTGGTGACGGCCACGACGCTCCGCGCCCTGCGCGGCGGGCCCGCCGACACCGACCGCGAGGCCACGGCCGGCCGGGAGGGACACCATCGGGTGGTCGCCCGCTGGCCCGGCCCGGACGGCAAGGAGCGCTCCGGCGTCGTCCCCGTACGCCACACCACGCACCCGGGGCAGCGGTTCCCCCTGTGGACGGACGACGAAGGCCGGCTCTCCAGCCGCCCCATGGACCGGGACACGGCCGCCGTCCACGCAGGGCTCGCGGGCGCCGGGGCGGCCACCGTCGCCTGCGGACTGCTGGAAGTCGTGCGCCGGCTGGTCGTATGGCGGCTCATGCAGCGGCGGTACGCCGACTGGGACCGGGCGTGGGAACGGGCCGGGCAGACCTGGGGCCGGGCGGACGCGGGCAGCTGACCGGGCAACTCCCGGGGCCCGCGCGCGCTACCGTGGCTCCGGTGGCCGGTCCGGTTCGCTCCGGTCCCGGGTGGACTCACGCACGAGGTGGGGGCAGAGCAACACCATGGCACAGGGCTCGGTCCAGGTGACGCACACCGGCGCGGCGCGATGGCGGCGGCGCACGGGCGAGTACGAATCCCTCGCCTCGGCCCTGGAAGCGGCGGCCGACGGGGACGTGCTGTCCGTCGCCCCCGGCACCTACCGGGAGAACCTGGTCGTCACGCGCGCGGTCACGCTGCGCGGCGCGGAGGGTTCGCCCGGCAGCGTACGCATCGCTCCCCCCGACGGCGTCGCCCTGACCGTACGGGCCTCCGCCGCGCTGCAGGACCTGCACGTCGAGGGGCACGACGCGGCGGCGCCCGCGCTCCTCGTCGAGGACGGCGCCCCGTTGCTGGCCGGCCTGCGGATCGTGACCCGCTCCGCGGTGGGCATCGAGGTGCGCGGCGGCTCCCGGCCGACGGTGCGCCGGTGCACCGTCGACAACGCGGGCGGCGTCGGGATCGGCGTACTGGACGGCGCGGGCGGCCTGTTCGAGGAGTGCGAGGTGGTGGCCGCCGGCCAGTCGGGGATCGCGGTCCACGGCGGCGCGCACCCGCGCCTGGAGCGCTGCCGGGTCCACCACGCGTCGGGCGCCGGGCTGTCGCTGACCGGCGAGGGCAGTTCGCTGGAGGCGGTGGGCTGCGAGGTGTACGAGGTGCGGGGCGCGGGGGTGCAGGTGGCCTCCCGGGCTGCCGGCCGGCTGACCGACTGCCGGGTGCACCGCACGTCCGGGGACGGCGTGACGCTGGACACCGACGCCGTGCTCTCCCTCGTCGACTGCGACATCCACGACGTGCCGGAGAACGGGGTGGACCTGCGCTCCCGTTCGGTCCTGTCGATGACGCGCACGGCGATCCGCAGGTTCGGGCGCAACGGCCTGTCCGTGTGGGACCCGGGCACGCGCGTGGACGCCGACCTGTGCGAGATCCACGACAGCAAGGGCGACTATCCGGCGGTGTGGATCAGCGACGGGGCGACGGCCTCCCTCGGCTCCTGCCGCCTGCACGACGTTCCGGACGCCCTGTTCGTGCTCGACCGCGGCTCCCACGTCGACGTGGTCGACAGCGACCTCTCCCAGGTCCGCAACACCGCCGTGTCGGTGAGCGACGGGGCGTCGGCCCAGCTGGCGGGGTGCCGGATCCGCGAGGCGGGCACGGGCGCCTGGTTCCGCGACCACGGCAGCGGCGGCTCGATGACGGGCTGCACGATCGACGCCGCGGCGACGGGCGTCATCGTCACCAAGGGCGCCGACCCCGCCGTCGAGCAGTGCACGGTGAGTTCGCCGGTGGAGGCGGGCTTCTACGTGTCGGCGGGCGGGCGGGGCACGTTCCACGAGTGCCGGGTGACCGGCAGCGGCGGCTACGGCTTCCACGTCATCGACGGCTGCCGGTCGACGCTCACCCGCTGCCGCACCGAGCGCTGCGCGCGCGGCGGTTACGAGTTCGCCGAGGCGGGCCCGGTCAGCGAGGGCTGTACGAGCGACGAGGCGGTGCCGTCGACGGCCGTGGTCGCCCTGCCCGCCGGAGGCGGCACGGGCACCGCTCCCGTGACGACGGCCGTTCCGCGGACGCTGCTGAAGCCGGTGGCCGTGCCGGTCCAGCGCTCGGCCGAGGAGGCGCCGGCCGCGCCCTCCGCCCCGCCGGAGGCGCGCTCCTCGGCGACCGTGCTGCAGGCACTGGACGCACTGGTGGGCCTGGAGAGCGTCAAGAAGGAGGTCCGCTCCCTCACCGACATGATCGAGGTCGGGCGGCGGCGGCAGGAGGCCGGGCTGAAGGCCGCCTCGGTGCGCCGGCACCTGGTCTTCACGGGCTCGCCCGGCACCGGCAAGACGACGGTGGCCCGGCTCTACGGCGAGATCCTCGCCTCGCTCGGCGTGCTGGAGCGCGGCCACCTGGTGGAGGTCTCGCGCGTGGACCTGGTGGGCGAGCACATCGGGTCGACGGCCATCCGCACCCAGGAGGCCTTCGACCGGGCCCGCGGGGGCGTGCTCTTCATCGACGAGGCGTACGCGCTCGCCCCGGAGGACTCCGGGCGCGACTTCGGCCGGGAGGCCATCGACACCCTGGTGAAGCTGATGGAGGACCACCGCGACGAGGTCGTGGTGATCGTGGCCGGCTACACCGACGAGATGGAGCGCTTTTTGACCGTCAACCCCGGTGTGGCCTCGCGCTTCTCACGCACCATCACCTTCGGCGACTACGACCCGGAGGAGCTGCTGCGCATCGTGCAGCAGCAGGCGGACGAGCACGAGTACCGGATCGGGGCGGGGACGTCCGAGGCCCTGCTCCAGTACTTCCGCGACATCCCGAGGGGCCCGGCGTTCGGCAACGGCCGCACGGCGCGGCAGACCTTCGAGGCGATGGTCGAGCGGCACGCGGGCCGGGTGGCGCAGCTGGCCGACCCGAGCACCGACGACCTCACCCTGCTCTACGCCGAGGACCTGCCGGCGCTGCCCTGAGGGGGCACGGGCAGCCAGGCGGCCAGGCTCGCGAGCAGGGAGGCGCGTATCCGGGCGAACTCGGGATCGGACTGGTACTGCGAGTGGCCCAGGATGGCCGCGGGCAGCGGGTGTTCGGCCGTCCGGCCGTAGGAGAGGGGGTCCTTGAGGGGGCCTTGGTCGACGGCGGTGGCACCGGGTCGGTCGCCGGGGAGGCGGACGGGGCCGCCGATGGGGTCGGTGCGCCGCCACAGGTTGCACCAGCAGTGGACGTCGTCGTGGAGGGCGGCGAGCTTCCCGGGCCCGAAGTAGGCGGGGAACCAGCGGCCGTAGAGCCGCTCCAGGGGCGAGCCGTAGGTGAGCAGCGCGACGCGGCGGCGGGTGGCGGCGGGCAGCTGCCAGACCGCGGCCGCGGCGAGGACGCTGCCTTGCGAGTGGCCGGAGAGGACGAGGCGGCCGCCGGTGCGCTCGATCCAGGTGCGCATGCGCCAGGTGAGGTCGGGGACGGCGCGCTCGGCGTAACAGGGCGGGGCGAAGGGGTGGGCAGCCCGCGGCCAGAAGGTGCCGACGTCCCAGAGGATACCGACGGTGCGCCGGGCGGCGGGGTCGCGGTAGGCGCGGCGGCCCCAGGCGATCAGCAGGACGAAGCCGAGGCCGACGCACCAGGAGCCGAGCGCCTGGGCGATCTGGGCCACGTCCTCCACGGCGGCCGCGGTGCCGTCGGCGGCCCGCCCCGGGACGTCGTGGGTGCCCCAGGCGCCGGCGACGGCGCCGCCGCCGAGGAGGAGCGTGAGCGCGGCGACGGTGCCGAGCACCCGGGGCGTGGCGTCGGTGAGGCCCGCGCGGGCGATGCTGCCCGCGATGGCGCGCGTACGGGCCTGGTCGTGCGGCTCGTCGGGATAGCCGTCGGCGACGGTGCGGCACAGGCGCCTGCGCAGGCGCAGGGTGCGGGCGGCCAGGACGAGGAGCAGCAGGAACAGGACGGAGAAGAGCGGCGGGATGACGGACGCCTGCCAGGTGAGCAGGACCGGCGGGCCGCCGATCGGACCGCCCATGCCGGGGGTGGCGGGGCCGTCGAGCCAGTCCGCGACGCGGTGGGCGACGCCCGCGGTCATGACGCCGCCGAGGGCGCAGGCGAGCGTGGCGACGGCGGGGCCGGCGAGGCCGCCCAGCGGCGTCCGCTCGACGGGGGCGGCGCGGTGCAGCCGGCGGGCGGCGAGGGCGAGGAGGAGGACCAGAGCGCCTTGCCCGAGGGCGATCAGGCCGAAGACGCGGTCACCGGGGAGCATGCCGTGGGACCGCCAGCCGGGGCGGTCCCAGGCGGCGTAGACGGCGCAGGCCAGGAGCAGGCCGAGCGCGGTGGCGGGGAGGGCGACGGTGAGGCGGTCGGCCGTGTCGTCGGGGGCGCTCTCGCTGCGGCCCCTGCGGCACACGGTGTGGACGGCGAACAGGGCCGCGGCGGCCAGGGCGGCGGTGAGGACCTTGCCCAGGACGTCGAGGGCGGGGCTGCCGCCCGGGGCGCGGTCGTAGCGGGAGGCGGCCTGGACGAGGAAGGCGGCGACGGTGAGCAGGGCCGCGGCGGTGTGGGCGGCGCGCAGCCGGGCGACGATGCGCCGTCCGTACCAGAAGCCGGGCAGGCGCAGGGCCGGGCGCCCGGGGGCCGTGCCGCCGGTCTCCGCGTCGCCGGAGCGGTCGGGCGGCTGGAGCTCGTAGGCGCTCCAGGTGCGGCGGGAGAGGAGCCACAGCAGTCCGGCCACGGCGGTGGGCACGGCGGCCGCGAGGGCGAGCCGGCGGCCCGGCGGGCTCCACCAGCCGTGCCGGCCCTCCGACATGAAGCCGAGCCACGCCTTGCCCGCGAAGCAGGCGGGCGTGCCCGCGCACTGCCACGCCGTCAGGTCCAGGGCCACTTCGCAGGCGGCCGCGGTGAGCAGGACGGTGAGCGTGAGGGCGACGAGGCGCACCAGGAGGCCGTAGGCGCGCACGGTCGTGGCGCGGCCTTCGGAGGTGGGCCGCATCCAGTGGGCGAGGTTGACGACCATGAAGGGCAGGAGCATCAGCCAGAGGGCGCGGGAGCCGTCGCCGGAGGTGAGGTTGGACCACACGTAGGCCTCGCGGACGGGCTCGCGGCGGTGACCGCCGGGGTGGTCCTCGGCGTCGGCGTCGTCGGCGCAGCGGTGGATGCCCGCGACGGCGTCGCCGGTGACGCGCACGGTGCGGGCGTCGCCCAGCATGGCCTGCGGGGTGGTGCCCCCGACGCCGTGCACGAGCAACTCCAGGGCGGGGCCGGGGGCTTCCGCGGACGCGGTCGCCGCCTCTCCCGCCGGATCGGTTCGGTCGGTCTGGTCGGTCTTCTTGGTCTGGTCGGTCTGATCGGTCTTCTCGGTCTGGTCGGTCTGGGATCGTTCGTCGGATGCCACCGTTTCCCCCGGCCCCGGTGTGTCGTACCGTCAACCAGCATGGTGCCAGGGGGCACTGACAACGCGGGCGCCCTCGGCGCAGAACAGGCCCGTTCGTGAACCGGCCGGACGAGGACGATCGTCGGGGGCCCGCCGCGTGGGAGGATGAGCGCGCACGACTGCCGGTGGCTGACCGGAAAGGACGGGCCGGGTGAGCGACAACCAGAATCTCCTGGCGGAGCAGCGGCGTGCGCTGATCCTCGACGAGGTCAGGAGGCGCGGTGGGGTGCGGGTCAACGAACTGACGCGGCGGCTCAACGTCTCTGACATGACGGTCCGCCGTGACCTGGACGCGCTGGCCAGGCTGGGCGTGGTGGAGAAGGTGCACGGCGGGGCGGTGCCGGTGGCGGAGGCGACCGCGCACGAGCCGGGGTTCGAGGCGAAGTCGGCGCTGGAGCTTGCGGCCAAGGAGGACATCGCGCGGGCGGCGGTGCCGATGGCGCCGCCGGGCAGCGCGATCGCGCTGGCGGGCGGGACGACGGTGTTCGCGCTGGCGCAGCGGCTGGTGGACGTCCCCGACCTGACGGTGGTGACGAACTCGGTGCGGGCGGCCGACGTGTTCCACAGCTCGCAGCGGCCGGTGACGGCGGCCGGCCCGTCGGCCCGGCCGGGGGCGGCCACGGTGGTGCTGACGGGCGGGGTGCGCACCCCCTCGGACACCCTGGTGGGGCCGGTCGCGGACGCGGCGATCCGCTCGCTCCACTTCGACGTGCTGTTCATCGGGGTGCACGGCATATCCGCCGAGGCGGGCCTGTCGTCGCCGAACCTGGCGGAGGCGGAGACCAACCGGCACTTCGTGCGGTCGGCGCGGCGCGTGGTGGTCCTGGCGGACCACACCAAGTGGGGCACGGTGGGCCTGAGTTCGTTCGCGGCGCTGGAGGAGGTGGATGCGCTGGTCACGGACGCGGGGCTGCCGGAGGCGGCACGGCGGGAGCTCGCCGAGCGGCTGCCGGAGCTGGTGGTGGCCGGTGCCTGCGGGGACCCGGCGACGGCCGGCGGTGCGCAGGGCTGAGGCGGGCGGCGGTCAGTCCGCCCAGCGCCCGGTGGCCAGGAAGGTGGTGATGGTGCCGGCGTACGGGCCGATGTCCAGGCCCTGCCGGGCGAGCCAGGCGTCGGAGTAGTACGTGTCGAGGTAGCGCTCTCCGGGGTCGCAGATCAGGGTGACGACGCTGCCCTTGGTGCCGTTGCCGGCCATCTCCGCGACGATCTTCAGTGCGCTCCACAGGCCGGTGCCGGTGGAGCCGCCCGCCTTGCGGCCGACGGCCCCGTCGAGGGCGCGCACGGCCGCGACGCTCGCGGCGTCGGGGACCTTCATCATCCGGTCGATGACGCCCGGCATGAAGCTGGGCTCCATGCGGGGCCGGCCGATGCCCTCGATGCGCGAGCCGCGTTCGCTCGTCGCCGTGGGGTCGTGGTCGCGCCAGCCGTCGAAGAAGCAGGAGTACTCGGGGTCGGCGACGCAGATGCGGGTGTCGTACTGCATGTAGCGCACGTAGCGGGCGATGGTGGCGGAGGTGCCGCCGGTGCCCGCGGTGGCGACGATCCAGGCGGGCACGGGGTGGCGTTCACTGCGCAGCTGGCTGAAGACCGATTCCGCGATGTTGTTGTTGCCGCGCCAGTCGGTGGCCCGTTCGGCGTAGGTGAACTGGTCCATGTAGTGGCCGCCGGAGCGTTCGGCGAGGGCCGCGGCCTCCGCGTACATCTTGCGGGGGTCGTCGACGAAGTGGCACCGGCCGCCGTGGAACTCGATGAGGCGGCACTTCTCGCGGCTCGTGGTGCTGGGCATGACGGCGACGAAGGGCACGCCGATCAGGCTCGCGAAGTACGCCTCGGAGACGGCGGTGGAGCCGCTGGAGGCCTCGATGACGGGGGCTTCGGGGCGGATCCAGCCGTTGCACAGGCCGTGCAGGAAGAGCGAGCGGGCGAGGCGGTGTTTGAGGCTGCCCGTGGGGTGGGTGGACTCGTCCTTGAGGTAGAGGTCGATGCCCCACTCCTCGGGCAGCGGGAAGCGCAGCAGGTGGGTGTCGGCCGAACGGTTCGCGTCGGCCTGGACCTTGCGGACCGCTTCGCCGAGCCAGGCGCGGTAGGCCGGGTCGCTGCGGTCGACGTCGGTGGTGTGCACGAGGTCGTTCACGCCGCTCCTCCCGTTCCATCCGGGCCCATGCGGAGCTCTCGGACGTTTCGATCATAAATGGGCACTGGTGCGCGGGCCCCCTCGCGGGCAGACTGCGCACGAGGCACACGAATCGGCCGGGGAGGCGGTTGGCGTGGCGGAGCCCGAGTTCGGGGAGCCGGAGTTCACTGCGACCGGGGTGCGGATCGAGCGGTCCCTCCGCTCGCTCACCCGGGCGGGCCAGGTGAAGATCAAGGACGGCAGGCTGGAGCTGCTGACCAGCTACGGACGGGAGATCGACAGCGCTCCCCTGGGGGCGGTCCACGCGAGCAAGCCGTGGTTCGCCGGCCGGGACCGCGCCCGGGCGACGGTGAACGGCACGCGCTACGTCCTGACGCTGGGCCGGCTGGAGGATCCCTCGGGCGCCGGGGAGACCACGGGGGAGGCCGCCGTCCGGCGTTTCCTGGAGGCCGTCCGCTCCGGACGCGGCGGTGGCGCCAGGGCCTGACGGTACAGAAGTTGCGCGTCCGGCTGCTGGAGCCGACCCTTGACTCGTACCAGCATCACTGAGGGTTCACGGACGGTTACGCTCTGGATGAGTAGCCGCCGCGCGGCTCGGCAGCCACTGCCGCCGGCCCGGCCCCAGCGCGTGCCAGAACGCGTTTCTGCATCAGGCTAGCCCTACTTCTTCCAGGGAGTCGCAGCCGTGATCAGCCGACCGAACAAGCACTGCACCGTAGAGCTCCAGGCTCTTCCGCCGCGGATCGGCCAGGTCCGCAGAATCGTATCTGCGCAATTGCGGTACTGGAATCTCGATCCCCTCATCGACCCCGCGGCGCTCTGCGTCACCGAACTCCTCACCAACGTGCACCAGCACGCCGAGCCGGACAAGCGGTGCACCGTCGAGATCGACCTCGTGCTCGACCGGCTCACCGTCTCCGTCCGCGACCACGACCCCCGCCTGCCCCGCCTCGCCGACGCCGACGCCGGCAGCACCCACGGCCGCGGCCTCGCGCTGATCGCGGCGGTGAGCGACAGCTGGGGGGTGCAGGAGCGCCACGACGGCGGGAAGGTCGTCTGGTTCTCGCTGCCGGTGCCGGAGCCCGCGGCCGCCGCCCGGCAGAGCCGCGACGACCGGACGACCCTCACGCTCGAACAGCCCGTCCCGGCCCTGCCGCCCCTGGAAGAGCCCTCCTTCGAGCAGCCCGCCCCCGCCCGCCGGGCGGCCGCGGTGCTCGACCGCTCCCCTGTCCGCTCCGCCGTCTCCGGCTGACCGGACGGGGGTTCCCACTGCCGGGTGCGGCGCGGCGGGCTCCCTGGCGGGCCGTCAGGACACCACGGTCAGCGGGTCGTCCAGGACGGGCTGCCAGGCGGCTTCGGCCGCGCCGATCAGGCTGTTGTGGTCGAGCGTGCAGGGCAGGATCGGGACGCTGCCACTGCGGCCCCACAGGCTGCGGTCGGCGACGACGGCGCGCAGCCGCTCGGGGTCGGCGTCCAGCAGGGCACGGTGCAGCCCGCCGAGGATGATGCGGTCGGGGTTGAGGATGTTGACCAGGCCCGCGAGGCCGAGGCCGAGCCGGTCGACGATCAGTTCGGCGGCGGCGCGGACGGACGGGTCGGCGTACTCCGTGCGGAGCAGGTCGCGGGCCTGCTGCAGCAGGGACACCTCGGGGCCCGGGGTGCGGCCGGCGGCGGTGAGGAAGGCGAGCGGGTCGGTCTCGACGTCCAGGCAGCCGCGGCTGCCGCAGTGACAGGGCAGGCCGGCCGGGTTGACGGTGAGGTGGCCGACCTCCAGGGCGAGTCCGGAGCTGCCGCTGTGCAGGCGGCCGTCGAGGACGAGCGCCCCGCCGACGCCGCGGTGGCCCGTGGCCACGCAGAGCAGGTGGCGTGCGCCGCGGCCGGCGCCGTGCCGGTGCTCGGCGAGCGCCGCGAGGTTGACGTCGTTGCCGGTGACGCCGGTGGCCGGGCCCTCCCCGGGCCCCGGGACGCCGGCCTTGGCCAGGGCCTCGGTGAACAGCCTGCTGACCGGTGCCCCCGCGGGCCAGGAGAGGTGGAGCGGGTTGAGGGCGGTGCCGTCCGGCTCGGCGACGGCCGAGGGGACGGCGAGGCCCGCGCCCAGGCAGCGGCGGCCGGTCTCGCGCAGCAGGCCGGCGCCCGCCTCGACCACGGCGTCGATGATGTGCGACGGGTCGGCCGGGACGGTCATGCAACCGGGCGCCGTGGCGACCATCCGCCCGCCGAGGCCGACGAGGGCCGCGCGGAAGCCGTCGGCGTGGATCTGGGCGGCGAGCACCACGGGCCCGCCGGGCGCGATCGAGAGCCGGTGCGAGGGGCGGCCCTGGGAGCCGGCGGCCGCGGGGCGGGCGTCGACGGTGATCAGCCCGAGAGCCTCCAGCTCGGCGGCGACGGCACCGGCGGTCGCGCGCGTCACCCCGAGTTCGGCGGTGAGCACGGCGCGCGTGGGGGCGCGCCCGGTGTGTACGAGCTCCAGGGCGGGGCCGAGGGCGCCGCGGCCCCGCTCCAAACGTGTTGTCCGAGTCTGGGTCACGCCCCTATTGTGACTTTGTGCCGACACTAAACAAAATACGGACGGCTCTTCTGGGTGACCTCCGGACGGTCCTTCCGGGCGAACGGCGCCCGGACCCGCGCCCGGCCCCGGGTGGTCCCGCCCTCCGCCGGCTCCGTATCGCCCTCACCCTGTTCTTCGCTCTCGACGGCTTCCTGTTCGCCGGCTGGGTGGTCCGCATCCCCGCCATCAAGGAGCAGACCGGCGCGTCCGCGGGCGCCCTCGGACTCGCCCTGCTCGGCGTGTCGGCGGGTGCCGTGGCCACCATGGTGCTGACCGGGCGGCTGTGCCGCCGGTTCGGCAGCCACCTGGTGACGGTCGTCGCCGGCGTGCTGATGTCCGCGGGGATCGCGCTCCCTCCCCTGACGCACTCGGCGACGTCCCTCGGTCTGGTGCTGCTCGTCTTCGGCGCCGCCTACGGCGGCATCAACGTCGCCATGAACAGCGCGGCCGTCGACCTCGTCGCGGCGCTGCGCCGGCCCGTGATGCCCGGCTTCCACGCCGCGTTCAGCCTCGGCGGGATGCTCGGCGCGGGCCTGGGCGGGCTGGTCGCCGGGCACCTCTCCCCCACCCGCCACCTGCTGCTCCTGACCGTGGCCGGACTCGTCGTCACCGCGCTCGCGGGGCGCACGCTCCTGAAGCACCCCGCCCCGCGGCCCGAGCGGCCGGCGCCCGCTGCCGGGGCGGACGGCGGCGGCCCTGCGCGCCGCGGCGGCCGGACGGTCGCCCTCTTCGGAGTGATCGCTCTGTGCACGGCCTACGGGGAAGGCGCCCTCGCCGACTGGGGCGCGCTGCACCTGCAGCAGGACCTCGGGGTCCACGCGGGCGTCGCGGCCGCCGGTTACTCCGTCTTCGCGCTGGCCATGACCCTCGGCCGGCTCAGCGGCACGTTCCTCCTCGAACGCCTCGGCCAGACCACGGCGTTGGTCGCGGGCGGGGCGGCGGCCGCGGGCGGCATGCTGCTCGGGGCGCTGGCGCCCAACGTGTGGGCAGCACTCGCGGGGTTCGCCGTCACGGGCCTGGGCCTGGCCAACATCTTCCCCGTCGCGGTCGGCCGGGCCGGCGAGCTCGGCGGGCCGGGCGGCGTGGCCGCGGCCTCCACCTTCGGCTACGGCGGGATGCTGCTCGGGCCACCGGTCATCGGCCTCCTCGCCGACGCGTCGTCCCTGCCCGTCGCCCTGACCACCGTCGCGGGCCTCGCGGCCGTGGCGGCGGCGATCGCGTACGCCACCCGCCGCACGGTCTCCGGGGCGCGCTGACTTCCGGGGGCGCGCTGACTTCCGGGGGCGTGCTGACTTCCGGGGCGCGCCGGCTGCCGGGCCCACCTGCTTCCGGGGGCCGCCGGCTGCCGGGGGCCGCCGCCCCTGGTCCGCCCGCCGCGCGGCGGCCGTTGTCAGTGGTGGCTGACACAATCCGAAGGCGTGGACGGGAAGGGGCGAGCGATGAGAGCCGAGCAGGAGGACCAGCAGGAGGAATGGCGCTGCGGCGGGGTGCGCTGGCAGGCCGCCGAGCCGTCCCTGGTGTGGCTGCACTCCGCGCACGGGGAGCGCAGCACGCCGCTGCCCGCGGGGCGTCCGGTCGCCTTCACGACGGGTGCCGCACGGCGGTGCGTGGGGATCCGCAGGGCCGGCCGGCGCACTCCCTGCCCGGCGGGCGCGGAGGTTGCGGCCGCCGCGGTGTCGGCGCAGTGCGCGGAGTGCGCGCGCCTCGACCGCTCGCACTCGGTCGCCGCCGACACCGCTCTCGACGACCCGCGCCCGTACGACGTGTATCTGGCCTGGTCCGTGCCCGGTGCGGTGAAGGTGGGCATCACCGCGGCCGAGCGGCAGGGCGTCCGCCTGCTCGAACAGGCCGCGTTGTCCTACGCCCTGCTGGGGCGCGGGCCGCTGATGGCGGCGCGCCGTGCGGAGGCCGTGCTCGGCGCGGCGCTGTCGGTCCCCGACCGCATCCCGTACGCCGCCAAGCGGGCCGCCCGGTGCCCCGCGCCTGCCCGCGAGCTGCGCACGGCCGAGCTGGCGGCCCTGCACGCGCAGGCGTGCGGGCTGGGCACCCTGCCGGAGTCGCTGGCGGTGCTGCCCTTCGCCCCCGTGCACCACGACGAGGCCTTCCGCCTCGACCGGCTGCGGCCCGGCTGGGGGACGGCCGTCCCGGCGCCCGGGCGCACGATAGCGGGCAGGGTCGCCGCCGTCGCGGGCCCCGACCTGTATCTGGACACCACGGACGGACGGCAGCTGCTCGTGGACACCCGGCAGCTGGCGGGCTGGTCACTCACGGCCGCGGCCCCGGAAGCCGAAACCACGGCGGAGGTCCTGCCCCAGCCACCGCCCGCGGCCGCGGGCCCCGAGGCGCTGTTCTGAGGGTGGCGGGGGCCGGGGCTACGGAACCGGGGAGTGAGCGGCCGCTGCGACGGCGGCGCGGCGGTGCACTCACGTCTACGGCTTCGGGGGAAACCCGTGCGACCGCCGCGGCCGCAGGCCCCGAGGCCTGGTTCCGAGGGATGTCACGGCGCGGCAGTCGGCCCGGGCGAGTGAACGCCGCCGACGGCGGCGCGCCGCGCCACGGCCCCCGTCGCCGGCGACGCATGCCGCGGCACACGGCCGCCAGGTAAGGCGGACCAGTGCCCGCCGCCACGGCGGCCCGGTGCCCAGCGCAAGGACACCGCCCCGGGCGACGAAGTGCCGCGGCACACGACCGCGGTTCCCGGCGGGCGGGCGCCCGCCCCCGGCGGCGCGGGGCCACGCTCACGCCTCGCCGCCGGATGCGGTGGGCCGCCCGCTCATCGGGAGCAGCCGGCCCCCGCGCCGCACGCGCCGCGGCCCTCCGCTACGGGCGGTCGACCGTGGAGAGTACGCGGCGGGCCACCGGGTGGGTGCGGACGATCTCCGCGAGCGTCGTCTGGCCACGCGTGATCCGGGTGAAGGCGTGCCACGCCGGGCGGAAGCCGGTGAGCGCGGCGTGCATCATGCCGGGGCGGCGCTCGAAGAACGTGAGCATGCGGCGCCCGACACCCATCTCCACGCCAAGGCCCGCCTTGATGGCGAACGCGTAGTTGAGCGCCTGCCGCCGGGCGTCGACCGCATCCTGCGCCTCCCCGATGCGGACCGCCCACTCGCCCGCCAGCCGGCCCGAGCGCAGGGCGAAGGAGATGCCCTCGCGGGTCCACGGCTCCAGCAGGCCCGCGGCGTCGCCGCACACGATGACGCGGCCGCGGGAGAGCGGGGAGTCGTCCGAGCGGCAGCGGGTGAGGTGCCCGGAGGAGATGCTGGGCTCGAAGCCCGCGAGGCCGAGGCGGGCGATGAAGTCCTCCAGGTACCGCTTGGTGCCCGAGCCGTCGCCGCGGGCCGAGATCACTCCCACGGTGAGGGTGTCGCCCTTGGGGAAGACCCAGCCGTAACTGCCGGGGATCGGGCCCCAGTCGATGAGCACGCGCCCGGCCCAGTCCTCCGCGACCGTTTGGGGCACGGGGATCTCGGCCTCCAGGCCGAGGTCGACCTGGGCGAGCTTCACCCCCACGTGTGCCCCTATGCGCCCGGCGCTGCCGTCGGCCCCGACGACCGCGCGGGCGAGGACCGTCTCGCCGCCGGCGAGCACGACGGCGACCGTGCGCCGGTCGGGCACGGCCGGGCCGTGCTGCTCGACGCGCGCGACAGCCACGCCCGTGCGCACCTCGGCGCCGGCGTCCTTCGCTGCCTCCACCAGCGCGGCGTCGAACTCGGGCCGGTTGATGAGGCCGAACAGCATCCGCTTGGAGCGGCGCGTGCGCGTCAGCTTGCCGTTCAGGGAGAAGGTGACCGCGTGGACGCGGTCACGCAGGGGCAGTTCGAAGCCGGGCGGAAGAGCGTCCCGCGAGGGGCCGATGATGCCGCCGCCGCACGTCTTGTACCGCGGCAGTTCGGCCTTCTCCAGGAGCAGCACCCGGCGGCCGGCCGAGGCGGCGGCGTGAGCCGCGGAGGCCCCGGCGGGCCCCGCGCCCACCACCACGACGTCCCACACCGGCTCCCGGTCCCCGCCCGCGTCCCGCCCGGCGTCCTGGGCTGCGTTGTCGCTGCTCACCTGTGCTTCTACTCCCGCTCGATCACGGCTTCGGCTACCTGCCGCATCCTACGGCCAGCCCTGCGCGGCCCGGCCACGGGAAGGCCGTGGCCGCCGCGGGCGGCGGGCGTGGGAGGATCGACGGCACAATCGCCCATTCGTACGGATACAACGCCGCGTCCACAAGGAGCGTTCCATGGAAGCGTCCCCGAACCCGCAGGCCGGCCCGGTCCCGGCCGAGCTGGCCGCCACCGTCGCCGCGCTGCAGCCGCGCGCCCGGACCGAGCTGGCCGAGCTGGTGGCCTTCCGGTCGGTGGCGGACGAGGCGCAGTTCCCGCGGAGCGAGTGCGAGGCGGCCGCGAACTGGGTGGCGGACGCCCTGCGCGCCGAGGGGTTCCAGGACGTCGCCCTGCTCGACACCCCCGACGGCACCCAGTCCGTCTACGGCTACCTGCCCGGCCCCGACGGTGCCCCCACGGTGCTGCTCTACGCGCACTACGACGTGCAGCCGCCGCTGGACGAGGCCGCCTGGATCTCGCCGCCGTTCGAGCTGACCGAGCGCGACGGCCGCTGGTACGGGCGCGGCGCGGCCGACTGCAAGGGCGGCGTGATCCTGCACCTGACCGCGCTGCGCGCGCTCAAGGAGCACGGCGGCGTGCCGGTCAATGTGAAGATCATCGTGGAGGGCTCCGAGGAGCAGGGCACCGGCGGCCTGGAGCGCTACGCCACGGCGCACCCGGAGCTGCTGGCCGCCGACAGCATCGTCATCGGTGACGCCGGCAACTTCCGCGTGGGCCTGCCGACCGCCACCGCGACGCTGCGCGGCATGACCCTGGTCCGCGTCCAGGTGGACACCCTGGAGGGCAACCTGCACTCGGGGCAGTTCGGCGGGGCGGCGCCCGACGCGCTGGCCGCGCTGATCCGCATCCTCGACTCGCTGCGCGCCGAGGACGGTTCGACGACGGTCGCGGGCCTGGAGGCCGAGGCGGCGGCGACCTGGGAGGGCATGCAGTATCCGGAGGAGGACTTCCGCAAGGACGCCAAGGTCCTGGACGGCGTGGAGCTGACCGGCTCCGGCACGGTCGCCGACCGGCTGTGGGCGCGCCCGGCGGTCACGGTCCTGGGCATCGACTGCCCGCCGGTCGTCGGGGCCACCCCGTCGGTGCATGCGGGCGCCCGGGCGCTGATCAGCCTGCGCGTGCCGCCGGGCACGGACGCCGTCACGGCGACGAAGCTGCTGACCGAGCACCTGAAGGCCGCCGCCCCGTGGGGCGCACGGGTCGCGGTGGAGCAGGTCGGCCAGGGCCAGGCGTTCCGCGCGGACACCGGCAGCCCGGCCTACACGGCCATGGCCGACGCCATGCGCGTCGCCTACCCGGGCCAGGAGATGCAGATCTCCGGCATGGGCGGCTCGATCCCGCTGTGCAACACGCTCACGGCGCTGTACCCCGAGGCGGAGATCCTGCTGATCGGGCTGAGCGAGCCGGAGGCGCAGATCCACGCGGTGAACGAGAGCGTCTCGCCGGAGGAACTGGAGCGGCTGTCCCTGGCGGAGGCGCTGTTCCTGGGCAACTACGCGGCCGGCAAGCGGGAGCGGTAGCAGTCCCGGAGGGGCGCCCTGAGCTGCCGGTTCCTCCGGCACCGCGCGCCGGTGGCCCCTCGCCGTCACGGCGGGGAGGCCGCTGCGTCACGGACCCGCGGACCACGGCGTACGCGCCGGGCCCGGCAGGCGCGTGCCGGACACGCTCCGGCGTGGTGCCGCCGCCTCCGCAAGGCCCGGGCGGCGGGGCCGGACGACGGCCCGCCGGCCCGGACGTGCTCCGGCCATTGCACGGCGCCGGGGCTCAGCCCACAGGGACCCCCGCCTCAAGGTTGAGCGGGCGTCCCTGCTCACGCGCCCGCAGGGCCCACCGCAGTCTGCTCAGCCGTACGGGCGGCAGCAGGTCCGCCGCCTCGCCCTCGGTGACGAAGCGCCAGCCGCGCAGTTCGGAGCCGGGCAGCAGGAGCCGGCCGGCGTCGGACCCGGCCAGCCGCCCGCCGTCGAAGAGGAAGCGCAGGCCGCCGTAGCCGGGCGGCTTGGGCGGCTCCCAGTCGACGACCAGCAGGCGGGGCACGGCGCGCAGCTCGATGCCGATCTCCTCGGCCACCTCGCGCATCCCCGCGCGGGCGGGCGCCTCGCCCGGCTCCACGACCCCGCCGGGGAACTCCCAGCCCGGCTTGTAGGTGGGGTCGACCAGCAGGACCCGGTCCTCCTCGTCGAAGAGCAGCACCCCCGCGGCGAGCGTCGCGGCCGTCGGCTCGGGAGTCTGCACGATCTGGCACGCCCCGGCGGCGCCGCTGCGCACGGCGTCCGCGACCCGCTCGGCCGCCTCGCGCGGCGTCAGGCCGCCGGTGTCGACGACGTACGCGTCCGCGCGGAGCCAGGGCAGCGCCTCGCGGTAGGGGGCCACGTGGTCGAGCGCCCAGCGCCGGACGGACGCGCTGCGCTCGCGGTCGTCCGCGAACTCCTCGCGCCCGGCGATCCTGCTGCGCAGGATCGTTTCGTCGACGTCCAGCAGCACGTGCCGCACCGGGATGCGGCGCGCGGCCAGCCCGCCGAAGATCTCGTCCCGGTACTCCTGGCGCAGCAGCGTCATGGGGACGACGAGCACCCCGCCGACCTCGGCGAGCAGGGCGGCGGCCGCGTCCACGACCAGGCGCCGCCAGACGGGCAGGTCCTGGTAGTCGCCGGTCTCGCTCGTTCTCTTGGGCGGCAGCAGGTGCTTCAGCGCCCCGCCGATCACCTCGGGGTCGTAGAGGGTGCTGTCCGGGATCAGCTCGGTCAGTTCCCTGGCCGTACTGGTCTTGCCCGCACTGAACGCGCCGTTGAGCCAGACGATCACGGTTCCCCCTTCTCCGTAGCCCCCTGTGAAGTGCCCGGAACACCTTGCCACGGAAACGCTCGTGAGGGGCACGGTGCCGGAGCGCCCTCCTGGTGCGCCCTTCGCGGCAGCGCCACGTACTGCCGCTGTCCGGCGCGTTCTACGCCCGGTCGGGCTCCCTCGCCGCCCACAGCCCGAGCTCCTGCGCCGCCGCGGAGGCGGCCCCCACGAGGCCGGCGTCGGAGCCGAGTTCGGCCGGGAGCACCTCGATGCCGGAGACGAACGACAGCGTCGCGTAGTCGCGCAGGCGCTCGCGCAGCGGGGCGAAGAGCACCTCGCCCGCGCCCGCCACGCCGCCGCCTATGACGGCGACCTCGATCTCGACCAGCGCCGCGGTCGCGGCGATCCCCGCGGCCAGCGCCTGCGCGGCCCGCCCGAAGGAAGCGCGCGCCACGGCGTCCCCCGCCCTTGCCGCCGCCGCGACGGCCGCCGCGCTCCGGTCGCCGTCCGGCCCCGGGACCCAGCCGGCGTCCAGGGCGCGCCGGGCGATGTTCGGGCCGCTGGCGATGCGCTCGACGCAGCCGCGGGCGCCGCAGGGGCAGTCGTCCCCGTCGAGGTCGACGCTGATGTGCCCGATGTGACCGGCGTTACCGGTGGGCCCGGGGTGCAGCCGGCCGCCCAGCACCAGGCCGCCGCCCACCCCGGTGGACACCACCATGCACAGGGCGTTCGCGCGCCCGCGGGCGGCGCCCTGCCAGTGCTCGGCCGCGGTCATCGCCACGCCGTCGCCGACGAGCACCACCGGCAGGCCTCCCACCCGCCGCGTCACCTCGGCGACCAGCGGATAGCCGCGCCATCCGGGGACGTTGACGGGGCTGACGGTCCCTCGGGACGCGTCCACGGGCCCCGCGCTGCCGATGCCGACGGCCCGCACGCGCGGCCAGTCCGCCGCGGCCGCGAGCTCCTCGGTCACCGCCGCTACTGCGGCCATCACCGTGGCCCCGTCCTCCCGCGCCGGCGTCGGCCGCTGTGCGCGGGCCAGTAGCCGGCCGCGGTCGTCCACCAGCGCGCCCGCGATCTTGGTGCCGCCGATGTCGAGGGCCGCGACGAGGTCGGCGGGGTCGGTGCGCATGGGGACGGTCTCTCCTGGTCGGCAGGCGTGCAGGACCAGTCTCTCCGGATCTGACAACGTTGTCTAGGCTCTATGCTCGACGTCACCCCGCCCCCGGTTAAGGACGAGCCCCGTGCCGAGCAGCGCCCAGCCCACCCGCAGCCCCTCGCCCCGCTACGGCGCCCGCCCGACGATGAAGGACGTGGCGGCCCGCGCGGGCGTCGGCCTCAAGACCGTCTCCCGGGTGGTGAACGGCGAGCCGGGCGTCACCCCGGACACCGAGCGGCGCGTGCAGGACGCCATCACCGCGCTCGGCTTCCGGCGCAACGACAGCGCGCGCATCCTCCGCAAGGGCCGCACCGCGTCCATCGGGCTCGTCCTCGAAGACCTCGCCGACCCCTTCTACGCCCCCCTCAACCGGGCCGTCGAAGAGGTCGCCCGCGCGCACGGCGCCCTCCTCATCAACGGCTCCAGCGCGGAGGACGCGGAGCGCGAGCGGGAGCTCGCGCTCGCCTTCTGCGCCCGCCGCGTCGACGGCCTCATCGTCATCCCCGCCGGCGACGACCACCGCTACCTCGAACCCGAGATCGCCGCCGGCATCGCCACGGTCTTCGTCGACCGGCCCGCCGGCCGGATGGACGCCGACGCCGTCCTCTCCGACAGCTTCGGCGGCGCCCGCGAGGGCGTGGCCCACCTCGCCGCCCACGGCCACCGCCGTATCGGCTTCATCGGCGACCGGCCGCGCATCCACACCGCGACGGAGCGGTTGCGCGGCTACCGCGCGGCCATGGCCGACGCCGGCCTGCCCGTGGACGAGGCCTGGGTCTCCCTGGGCCCCACGGACCCGGAGCGCGTCCGCGCCGAGGCCGAGCGGATGCTCTCCGGCCCCCGGCCGGTGACGGCCCTGTTCACCGGGAACAACCGGGTGACGGCCACGGCCGTACGCGTCCTGGCCCGCGCGCCCCGTCCCGTCGCCCTCGTGGGCTTCGACGACCTCGAACTCGCCGACCTCCTCACCCCGGCGGTCACCGTCGTCGCCCAGGACGCGGCCCGCCTGGGCCGCACGGCCGCGGAACAGCTCTTCCGCCGCCTGGACGGCGCCACGGAACCGCCGCGGCGGGTGGTCCTGCCCACGCGCCTGATCATCCGCGGCTCGGGGGAACTCCCTCCGGCGTGACGGCACTTCGGCAAGGGGTACCCGTGGTACGGCACCGCCGGGATCGCCGGTGGGGGTGAACCACCGCACCACGCCGCCGTCTCACCGCCCCGCCAGCGCCCCCAGCTCACCCCTCCCCAGC
>NZ_JBPQTW010000079.1:0-27697 GCF_051386535.1 Streptomyces sp. URMC 127 | reverse complement strand
CGTCTTCCGGCATGGCTGGGGATATGGCTTCCGGCCTTGGCGAGGACACGGCCTCCGGCATGGCCGGGCATTCGGCGTCCAGCCTTGGCGAGGACCCGGCTTCCGGCCTTGGCGAGGACTCGTCTTCCGGCATGGCTGGGGATATGGCTTCCGGCCTTGGCGAGGACACGGCCTCCGGCATGGCCGGGCATTCGGCGTCCAGCCTCGGCGAGGACTCGTCTTCCGGCATGGCTGGGGATATGGCTTCCCGCCTTGGCGAGGACCCGGCCTCCGGCCTTGGCGAGGGCCCGTCTTCCGGCCTGGCCGAGGCCACCGTCTCCGGCGAGGGCACCGCCTCCGCCTTCATCCGGGGCACCGCCCAGAGCCTCGGCACCGCCCAGAGCCTCCGCACCGCTCCGAGCCCGGGCACAGCCCCGAGCCTGGGCACCGCCCCGAACCTCCCCACCGCCCCGGGCGGTCTCCGCTCCGCCCCGGGCGGGCTCGGTACCGTTCTGCTCACCGGCGCCTCCGGCGCGCTCGGCGGGGCCCTCGCCCGGCATCTGGTGACCGCTCACGGCGTGCGCCGACTGCTGCTCGTCAGCCGTCGCGGCGCGGACGCCCCCGGTGCCGCCGCCCTGCAGGCCGAGCTCGCCGCGCTCGGCGCCGAAGCGACCTGGGCCGCCTGCGACGTCGCCGACCGTGACGCCCTCGCCGGGCTGCTGGCCGACACCCCGGTCGACTCCGTCGTGCACACCGCCGGCGTGCTCGACGACGGCGTGATCGCCGCGCTGACGCCGGAGCGCCTGGACGCCGTCCTCGCGCCCAAGGCCGACGCCGTGCTCAACCTGCACGAGCTCACCGGCGAGGACACGGCGTTCGTGCTGTTCTCGTCCGCCGCGGGCGCCTTCGGCAACCCCGGCCAGGGCAACTACGCCGCGGCCAACGCCTTCCTCGACGCCTTCGCCCGGCACCGCAGCGCCCAGGGCCGGCCCACGGTCTCGCTGGCGTGGGGCCTGTGGGAGCAGGACGGCGCCATGGCCGGCGCCCTCGACGCGACGGACCGTACGCGCATGGCCCGCTCCGGCGTCCTGCCGCTCTCCACCGAGGACGGCCTGCGGCTGTTCGACGCGGCGCTCGCCTCGGACGAGCCCGTGCTCGTACCCGTCCGCCTTGACACCGCCGCCCTGCGCAACCAGGCGGCCGGCACCGTGCCGGCACTGCTGCGCGGACTCGTCCGCGGCACCACGCGCGGCACCGCCCGGAGCGCCGCCACCGGCACCTTCGCCGGCCGGCTCGCCGGGCTGGCCGCGGACGAGCGCGACGAGGCCGTCCTGGACCTGGTCCGGGCCGAGGTCGCCGCCGTCCTCGGGCACGCCTCGCCGGGGGCCGTCCGGGCCGGGCACGCCTTCCAGGACCTGGGCTTCGACTCGCTGACGGCCGTGGAACTGCGCAACCGGCTGTCCACCGCCACCGGTCTGCGCCTGCCCGCCACCCTCGTCTTCGACCACCCCACCCCCGCCGCCCTGGCCCGGCACATCGGCACGGAACTCCTCGGCGAGGCCCCGGCGGACGCGTCCACGACCGCGGCCGCCACGCGGCGGACCGCGGCCGCCGACGACGAGCCGATCGCCATCGTCGGCATGAGCTGCCGCCTGCCGGGCGGGGTGCGCTCGCCGGAGGACCTGTGGCGGCTGGTGGCCGCCGGCCGGGACGGCATCTCCCGCTTCCCGGACAACCGCGGCTGGGACGTCGACGGGCTCTACGACCCCGACCCCGAGCGCCTCGGCAAGACCTACGCGCGCGACGGCGGCTTCCTGCACGAGGCGGCCGACTTCGACGCCGGCTTCTTCGGCATCAGCCCCCGCGAAGCCCTGGCCATGGACCCGCAGCAGCGGCTGCTGCTGGAGGCGTCCTGGGAGGCGTTCGAACGCGCCGGGATCGACCCGGCGACGGTCCGCGGCAGCAGCACCGGCGTCTTCACGGGCCTGATGTACCACGACTACGGGCAGGGCCCGCGCGAACTGCCCGAGGGCGTCGAGGGCCTGCTCACCACAGGTGGCTCCGGCAGCGTCGCCTCCGGCCGCGTCTCGTACACCTTCGGCCTGGAGGGCCCGGCCGTCACCGTAGACACCGCGTGCTCGTCGTCGCTGGTCGCCCTGCACCTGGCCGTGCAGGCGCTGCGCAACGGCGAGTGCACCATGGCCCTCGCCGGCGGTGTCACCGTCATGGCGAGCCCCACGGTCTTCGTGGAGTTCAGCCGCCAGCGCGGCCTGTCGCCCGACGGACGGTGCAAGGCGTTCGCCGCCGGTGCCGACGGCACCGGCTGGGGCGAAGGCGTCGGCATGCTGCTGGTGGAGCGGCTCAGCGACGCCGAGCGCAACGGGCACCAGGTCCTCGCGGTCGTCCGCGGCTCGGCCGTCAACCAGGACGGCGCGTCCAACGGCCTGACCGCCCCCAACGGCCCCTCCCAGCAGCGCGTCATCCGCCAGGCCCTGGCGTCCGCCGGCCTCACCCCGGCCGACGTCGACGCCGTCGAGGCCCACGGCACCGGCACCAAGCTCGGTGACCCGATCGAGGCGCAGGCGCTCATCGCCACGTACGGCCAGGAACGCCCCGAGGGACAGCCCCTGTGGCTGGGCTCGCTGAAGTCCAACATCGGCCACACGCAGGCCGCCGCAGGCGTGGCCGGTGTCATCAAGATGGTCATGGCGATGCGCCACGGCATGCTGCCGCGCACGCTCCACGTGGACGAGCCGACCCCGCATGTCGACTGGTCGGCGGGTGACGTACGGCTGCTGACCGAGGCCGTCGACTGGCCGGAGACCGACCGTCCGCGCCGCGCCGCGGTCTCGTCCTTCGGCGTCAGCGGCACCAACGCCCACACCATCATCGAGCAGGCCCCCGCCGCAGCCGCGCCCGCGGCCGCCCCTGCCCCGGACTCGGGCACGGCCGTGCCGTGGGTGCTCTCCGGCCGGACCGAAGCGGCGCTGCGGGCGCAGGCCGCACGCCTCGCGTCCTTCCTCAACGACACCGGCGACACCGACGGCACCGGCAGCACCGGCGGCCAGGCGGTACCGGTGGCCGACACGGCGTACTCGCTGGCCACCACCCGCGCGGCCTTCGAACACCGCGCCGTGGTCGTCGCGGACAACCCCGAGGAGCTCCGGCAGGGGCTGGCCGGCATCGCCGGCGGCACCACGCCGCCCAACGCCGTGACCGGCACCGCACGCACCGGCGGCAAGACCGTCTTCGTGTTCCCGGGCCAGGGCTCGCAGTGGGTGGGCATGGCCGCCGAGCTGCTGGAGACCTCCCCGGTCTTCCGCGACCGGATCGACGCCTGCGAGCGGGCCCTCGCGCCGCACGTGGACTGGTCGCTGACCGCAGTGCTCCGCGGCACGTCCGACGTCGAGCAGGACCGGGTCGACGTGCTGCAGCCCGTGCTGTGGGCCATGACGGTCGCGCTGGCCGAAGTGTGGCGCTCCTTCGGAGTCACCCCCGACGCCGTCGTCGGGCACTCCCAGGGCGAGGTCTCCGCGGCGGTGATCGCGGGAGCGGTCTCCCTGGAGGACGGCGCGCGCATCGTCGCGCGGCGCAGCCTCGCCGTGCGCGAGCTCCAGGGCCTCGGCGGCATGGCCTCGGTGACGCTCCCCGGCGAAGAGGCCGAGGAGCTGATCGGCCGCTGGACCGGCCGCCTCGGCATCGGCGCCGTCAACGGACCCGGGACCGTCGTGGTCTCCGGCGACACCGACGCCCTGGACGAACTCCTCGCGCACTGCGAGAAGGAGGGCATCCAGGCCCGCAAGGTCGCCGTCGACTACGCCGCCCACTCGCCGCAGATCGAACGCGTCGAAGCGCAGGCGAACGAGGGCTTTGCCGGCATCGGCACCCTCCCCGGCACCGTGCCCTTCTACTCCACGGTGACGGGCGGGAAGCTGGACGCGAGCGAGCTCGGCTCCGGCTACTGGTACCGCAACATGCGGCAGACGGTGCGGTTCCACGACGCGATCCGCGCCGCCCTGGCCGACGGGCACGACGTGTTCGTCGAAGTCAGCCCGCACCCCGTGCAGCTGGCGGGCATCCAGGACGCCGTCGAGGCCGCCGGCGCCGACGCCGCGGTCGTGCCGACGCTGCGCCGCGGCGACGGCGGCCGGCACCGGCTGATGCTGTCGCTGGCACAGGCCCACGTGCACGGCGCCCGCATCGACTGGGAGGCCGTCCTGCCGGGCGCGCGCCGCGTCGACCTCCCCACGTACGCGTTCCAGCACGAGCGGTACTGGCTGGAGGCGGGCGCACCGGCCGGCGACGTACGGACGGCCGGGCTGGACGCCGCCGACCACCCGTTCCTCGGCGCGGCGGTGGAACTGCCCGGCGACGGCGGCCACCTGCTGACCGGCCTGCTGTCCCTGCAGGCCCAGCCCTGGCTGGCCGACCACGCGGTGCTGGGCACCGTGCTGCTGCCGGGCACGGCCTTCGTGGAACTGGCCGCCCACGCCGCGGCCCGGACCGGCTGCGACCTGGTCGAGGAGCTCACGCTGCAGGCACCGCTGGTGCTGCCCGAACACGTTGGCGTCCAGGTCCAGGTCCACGTGGGAGCCCAGGACGACTCGGGCCGCCGCCCGATGAGCGTGCACTCGCGTACGGGGGACGGCCCCTGGATCCGCAACGCCACCGGCGCCCTCGCCACGGGAGCGACCCCCACGGGCACCGACCTGAGCAGCTGGCCCCCGGCCGACGCCCGGCCGGTGGACCTCGACGGCTTCTACGACGGACTGGCCGGCCTCGGCCTGAGCTACGGCCCGCTCTTCCAGGGCCTGCGCGCCGCCTGGCGCGGCAACGACGCGGTCTACGCCGAGCTGGCCGTCCCCGGCGAAGCGCACGCGGACGCGGAAGCGTTCGGAGTGCACCCGGCCCTGCTCGACTCCGCGCTGCACGCGCTCGGCGCCGGCGGCCTCGTACCGGCGGCCGACGGTCCCCTGCTGCCCTTCGCATGGTCCCGCGTCGCGGTGCACGGCACCGGAGCGGACCGCCTGCGGGTACGGCTCTCCCAGGCCGGCGGGGACGCCGTCCGGCTGGAAGCCGCCGACGGCACGGGCCGGCCCGTCGTGTCCGTGGAGTCGCTGACGCTGCGCCCGGTCTCGGCCGACCAGCTGCGGACGAGCTCCCGGGACTCCCTGTTCACCGTGGAGTGGGCACCGCTCGCCGCTACGGCGGCCGAAGCGAACAGCCCGGTGATACGGGCCTACGACGACATCGCCTCCCTCCGCGCCGCCGCTCAGGGGGCGGAGACCGGGACGGACCCGGACGCGGACGCCGTCGTCGTGCCCTGCCCGGCCGGGGCGGGCACCGAGGGCGACGCCGGACGGGTCCGGGACGTCCTGGCCGAGGTGCTCGCGCTGGTGCAGTGGTGGCTGGCCGAGGACCGGGCGGCCCGCCTGGTGCTGGTGACCCGTGGCGCGGTCGCCACCGGTGAGGACGACGCGGCACCGGGCGACCCGGCACAGGCGGCGGTGTGGGGCCTGGTCCGGTCGGCGCAGTCGGAGAACCCGGACCGCATCGTCCTCCTCGACACCGACCTGAACAGCGACAGGGACAACGACTGGAGCAACGACGGGGACAGCGACTGGGAGAAGATCGCGGCCACGGTCGTTCCCCGCCTCGTCGCCTCCGAAGAACCGCAGGCAGCGCTGCGCGGCGACGCGCTCCTGCTGCCCCGGCTCGCCAGGGCCGCCGCCGACGCCCCGCAGGAGACACCGGACTTCGGCACCGGCACGGTGCTCCTGACCGGCGCCTCCGGCGCCCTGGGCGGCCTCGTCGCCCGGCACCTCGTCGCCCGGCACGGCGTGCGCAGCCTGCTGCTGATGAGCCGGCGCGGCGCCGACGCCGACGGCGCGGCGGAACTCGGCGCGGAACTGACCGCCGCGGGCGCCGACGTGCACTGGGCCGCCTGCGACGCGGCCGACCGCGACGCCCTCGCCGCGGTACTGGCCGCCACACCGGTCACGGCCGTCGTGCACACGGCCGGCGTCCTCGACGACGGGGTGGTCGGCTCGCTCACCCCGGAGCGCCTGGACGCGGTGCTGCGCCCCAAGGCCGACGCGGTGCTGAACCTGCACGAACTGGCGGGCGACGTGTCGGCGTTCGTCCTCTTCTCCTCGCTCGCGGGCACGCTCGGCACCCCCGGCCAGGCCAACTACGCCGCGGCCAACGCCTTCCTGGACGCCTTCGCCCGGCACCGCCGTGCGCAGGGGCTGCCCGCGGTGTCCCTGCCGTGGGGCCTGTGGCAGCGGACCGGCACCATGACCGAGGACCTCGGCGGCGCCGACCGCACCCGGCTCGCCCGCGGCGGCGTGCTGCCGCTCTCCGACGAGGACGGCCTCGCACTCCTCGACGCCGCACTCGCCCTGCCGGAGCCGGTCGTGGTGGCGGCACGGCTGGACCTCGCCGCCCTGCGCAACGCGGCCGCACCCGTGCCGCCGCTGCTCAGGACGCTCGTCGGCGGCCGGCCACGGCGCACCGACCGGGCGGCCTCCGTACCACTGGCGCAGCGGATCGCGGACCTGCCCGAGAGCGAGCGCGAAGAGGCGGTCCTGGACCTCGTCCGCTCCGAGGTCGCCGCCGTCCTCGGGCACAGCTCGGCCAAGGCCGTCCAGCCCGGCCAGGCCTTCGGCGACCTGGGCTTCGACTCGCTGACCGCCGTGGAGCTCCGCAACCGGATGAACAAGGCCACCGGCCTGCGGCTGCCCGCGACGCTGGTCTTCGACCACCCGACGCCCGCCGCGCTCGCGCAGCGGGTCCTGAAGGACCTCCCCGGGGGCACGGGCGGCACGGCGCCCGTCTTCGACGAGCTCGACCGCCTCGCCGCCGCCCTCGACGGCGCCGGAGCGGACGGCGTCGACAACGTCACCCGAACCAAGATCAACATGCGTCTCCAGGCGCTGCTCGCCCGCTGGAACGGGAACGAGCCGGCCGATCCGGGAGGCGCCGGCGGAGCCGAGGACGAAGACGACCTCAGCTCGGCGAGCGACGAGGAGCTGTACGAGCTCCTCGACGACGAACTCGGCATCTCCTGAACTGCGCAGGCCAGAAGCAGGCCAAAAAGGGCGGGCAACACCGATGATGAACGAAGACAAGCTCCGGGACTACCTCAAGCGGGCCACCACCGACCTGCGCCAGGCCCGGCGGCGCGTGCGCGAGCTGGAGGCCCGCGACCAGGAGCCCATCGCCATCGTGGGCATGAGCTGCAGGTTCCCCGGCGGCGTCGGCACCCCCGAGGAGCTGTGGCGGCTGCTGGCCGACGGCCGCGACGCCATCTCGCAGTTCCCCACCGACCGCGGCTGGGACACCGACGCGCTCTACGACCCCGACCCCGAGCAGCCCGGCAAGGTCTACACCCGGCAGGGCGGCTTCCTCCACGACGCGGCGGACTTCGACGCGGACTTCTTCGGGATCTCGCCGCGCGAGGCGCTGGCGATGGACCCGCAGCAGCGGCTGCTGCTGGAGACCGCCTGGGAAGCCTTCGAACACGCGGGCATCGACCCCGCCGCCCTCAAGGGCAGCCGCACCGGCGTCTTCGCCGGCCTGATGTACCACGACTACGGCTTCACGCCCGGCGCCCTCCCCGAAGGCGTCGAAGGGCTGATGAGCACCGGCAACTCCGGCAGCGTCGCCTCCGGGCGCATCGCCTATACCTTCGGCTTCGAGGGCCCCGCGGTCACCGTAGACACGGCCTGCTCGTCGTCGCTGGTCGCCCTGCACCTGGCCGTGCAGGCGCTGCGCAACGGCGAGTGCACCATGGCCCTCGCCGGCGGCGTCACGGTCATGGCGGGCCCGAGCGCGTTCGTCGAGTTCAGCCGCCAGCGCGGACTCGCCCCCGACGGCCGCTGCAAGTCCTTCGCGGCGGCCGCGGACGGCGCGTCGTGGTCCGAAGGCGCCGGCCTGCTGCTCGTGGAACGGCTCCGGGACGCCCGCCGGCTCGGCCACCGGGTACTCGCGGTCGTCCGGGGCAGCGCCGTCAACCAGGACGGCGCCTCCAACGGCCTCACCGCCCCCAACGGCCCCTCGCAGCAGCGCGTCATCCTCGAAGCGCTGGCCGGCGCCCGGCTGTCCGCCGAAGAGGTCGACGCCGTCGAAGCCCACGGCACGGGCACCGGCCTCGGCGACCCGATCGAGGCGCAGGCGCTGCTCGCGACGTACGGGCAGGACCGCGAACGCCCGCTCCTGCTCGGCTCGCTGAAGTCGAACATCGGCCACACCCAGGCCGCGGCGGGCGTCGCCGGCGTGATGAAGATGGTGCTGGCGATGCAGCACGGTGTCCTGCCGCGGACCCTGCACGTCGACGAGCCGACCCCGCAGGTCGACTGGTCGGCCGGCTCGGTCGAGCTGCTGACCGAGGCGGCCGCGTGGCCGGAGACGGACCACCCGCGCCGGGCAGGCGTCTCCTCGTTCGGGATCAGCGGCACCAACGCGCACGTCATCCTTGAGCAGGCGACCGAGCCGGAGGCGGAGGCCGAGGCCGGCGCCGGGGAACAGTCCGGCGGCGAGCCCGCAGCCGAGGAGTCGCCGCGCCCCCGGACCGCGGTCGTGCCGTGGGTGCTCTCCGGGAAGACCGCGGAGGCGCTGCGCGAGCAGGCACAGCGGCTGCTGTCGTCCGCGGACCTGGCAGCCGCGTCACCGGCCGACGTGGGGTACTCGCTGGCGGTCACCCGCTCGGCACTGGAGCACCGCGCCGCGGTCGTCGGTGCCGGAACAGACGAGCTGCGCGCGGGGCTGACCGCGCTCGCGGCAGGCGAGCCCGCGGCGCACGTGGTCACCGGGCGCGCCGAGGCCACCGGCGGCAAGGCCGGGTTCTTGTTCTCGGGTCAGGGGTCGCAGCGGATCGGGATGGGGCGCGAGTTGTACGCCGCGTATCCGGTGTTCGCCGCGGCGTATGACGAGGTGTGTGCGCTGCTGGATGCGCCCGTCGACGTGGACTCCGAGGAGCTGCACCAGACCGGCTCGACGCAGCCTGCGCTGTTCGCCGTTGAGGTGGCGTTGTTCCGTCTCCTCGCATCGTGGGGCATCCGGCCGGACTACGTGGCCGGTCACTCCGTTGGCGAGATTGCTGCCGCGCATGTGGCGGGTGTGCTGTCGCTTGAGGATGCGGCGAAGCTGGTGTCCGCGCGCGCCCGGCTGATGCAGGCCCTGCCTGCCGGTGGTGCGATGGTGGCGGTTCAGGCGACCGAGGACGAGATGCTGCCGCATCTGACCGGTCAGGTCGGCATCGCGGCGATCAACGGGCCGCAGTCCGTCGTGGTCTCCGGCGCGGAGGACGCGGTCACCGCGATCGCCGAGATCTTCGCTGCTCAGGGCCGGAAGACATCCCGGCTGAAGGTCAGTCACGCGTTCCACTCGCCGTTGATGGACCCGATGCTGGAGGAGTTCGCGCAGATCGTGCGCGGGCTGACCTTCCACGCGCCGCAGATCCCGGTGGTCTCCAACCTCACGGGTGAGCTCGCCGAGTCGTACACCCCCGACTACTGGGTCCGCCACGTCCGTGAAGCGGTCCGCTTCGCCGACGGCGTCCGCACCCTGCACGAGCTGGGCGTGACGACCTTCGTGGAGATCGGCCCCGGCGGCGTGCTGAGTGCCCTCGCCCAGGGCTGCCTCGACACGGACGGCGACATCGTCACCGTCCCCGTACTCCGCACCGACCGCCCCGAGCCCGAGGCGATCACCCTCGCCGTCGGCCAGTTGCACACCCATGGCGTGTCCCCGGACTGGCAGGCCCTCTTCCCCGGCGCCGAGCGCGTCGGCCTGCCGACCTACGCCTTCCAGCGCGAGCGCTACTGGCTCGAAGGGACGGCCGCGCCCGACGTTTCCTCGGCGGGCCTGGACTCCTCCCGTCACCCCCTGCTCGGCGCCGTGGTGGAGACCGCCGGGGCAGAGGACATGCTGTTCACCGGCCGGTTGTCGCCGGCCGGCATGCCCTGGATCGCAGAACACACGGTCGGTGGCGTGCCGGTGCTCCCGGTCGCCGCGTTCGTGGAGCTCGCCCTGTGCGCGGGCCGGCAGGCCGGGTTCCCGCACCTGGAACAGCTGGACGCGGACGCCCCGCTGGTGCTGGCGGAACAGGGCGCCGTCCGCATCCAGGTGCAGGTCGGCGCGGGCGACGACGCCGACCGGCGGTCGGTACGGGTCTTCAGCCGGGCCGCGACCGGCGGTGCCGGCGAGCCGTGGGTCCGTCACGCCACCGGAGAACTCACCCGGAACGCTCCGGCGCCCGAGTTCGACATGGTGCTCTGGCCGCCGGCCGGCGCCGAACCCGTGGCCGTCGAGGGCCGTCCGTACCTGACCGCCGCCTGGCGCGCCGGGGACGAGCTGTATGCCGAAGCCGCGCTGCCTGCCGTGGAGCGCGACCGGGCGGAGGGCTACGGCCTTCACCCCGTACTGCTGGAAGCCGCCCTTGACACCCTGACGCTCGACAGCGCCGGCGACCCCGGTGCGCTGCTCATGCCCTACGCCTGGAGCGGCGCGTCCGTGCACGCCCCGGGAGCCGGGGCCGTGCGCATACGGGTCCGGCCCGTCGGCGGCGGCGACGCGGTGGCGGTCGAACTGGCCGATGCCGACGGCGTTCCTGTCGCCTCGGTGGCGGCCGTGCGGACGCGGACCATGTCGTCCCAGCAGGTGCTGGCCTCGCGCGTGGCGCACCAGGACTGGATGTTCGAGGTCGACTGGGTCGAACACACCGCTCCCACTGCTCCCACCGCTGCTTCCGCTTCCGGGGCCGAGTGGGCGGTCCTCGGCGGCGACGGCCCGTACGCCGACCTCGACGCGCTCCGCGTCGCGGTCGACGCCGGTGCGGCCGTGCCCGGCCACGTCCTCCTGCCCTGCGCCCCGAGCGAGGGCGATGCCGCCTCGGCGACGCGCGGGCTGCTGGCCGGTGTGCTGCCGGCCGTCCAGGAGTGGGTCGCCGACGAGCGGTTCGCCGACGCGCGGCTCGTGGTGATGACGCGCGGAGCCGTCGACCTGCACGGCACGGCCACGGACCTCGCGCACGCCGCGGTGGCCGGCCTCGTGAAGTCGGCCCAGACCGAGCACCCGGACCGGCTCCTGCTCGTCGACGCCGACGACGCGGTCGCCGACGGCGGCGTCACCCCCGTACTCGCCGCGGCGCTCGCCGCCCTGGACGAGCCGCAGGCCGCCGTGCGCGACGGCAAGCTGTTCGTGCCGCGCCTCGCCCGGATCGCCGCGCCCGAGGAGCCCGCCCCGGCCGGTGACGCGTGGGACCCGGAGGGAACCGTGCTGCTCACCGGCGCGACCGGTGGCCTCGGGCTGTCGCTCGCGCGGCACCTCGTCGCCGAACGCGGCGCACGCAGGCTGCTGCTGGTCAGCCGCCGCGGCCCGGCGGCCGAAGGCGCCGGCGAACTCGTCGCCGCCCTCACCGAGCTCGGCGCGCACGTCGACCTGGTCGCCTGTGACATCGCCGACCGGGACGCCCTCGCGGAGCTCCTGGCCTCGGTTCCGGCCGCACACCCGCTCGTGGCCGTCGTGCACGCCGCCGCGGCCCTCGACGACGGCGTGGTCACCGCCCTGACCCCGGAGCGCCTCGGCACCGTGCTGCGGCCGAAGGCCGACGGGGCCCTGCACCTGCACGAGCTGACCAAGGACATGCGCCTCTCCGCGTTCGTGCTCTTCTCCTCCCTGGCCGGGGTCCTGGGCAGCGCCGGCGCGGCGAGCTACGCCGCGGCCAACGCCTTCCTGGACGGGCTGGCGCGCCGGCGCCGGGCCGCCGGCCTGCCCGGCACCTCGCTGGCGTGGGGCCTGTGGACGGACAACGGCGGCATGGGCGACCGGATCACCGACGCCGACCGCAACCGCATGGGGCGGGCCGGAGTCGTGCCGTTCACCTCCGCGGAGGGGCTGGCACTCTTCGACGCCGCCCTCACCGTGGACCGTCCGGTGATCGTGCCGGCCCGGCTGGACGTGCCGGGGCTGCGCGCCATGGCCCGCGCCGGCCTGCTGCCCGCCGTCTTCCGCGGCCTCGCCGGCGACACCGGCGCCGCGGCCGAGGAGGCCGCGGCCGGCGCGACCCCCGCCCTGGCCCGCCGCCTCGCCGGACTGCCCGAGGCCGACCGGGAGAAGGCGCTGCTGGACCTGGTGCGCAACCAGGCCGCCGCCGCCCTCGGACACGCCACCGCGGCCCGGATCGAGCCCACCACGGCCTTCCGGGACATCGGCTTCGACTCCCTGACCGCGGTGGAGCTCCGCAACCGGCTCAAGGCCGCGACCGGGCTGCGGCTCAAGCCCACCCTCGTCTTCGACCACCCCAACCCCGTCGCGATCGCCCGGCTCCTGCACAAGGAACTGGTCGCCGGCCTCACCGCCGGCACCTCGCCGGTGCTCGACGAACTGGACAGGCTGGACGCCCAGCTGGCCGCACTCGCGCCGCAGGACGCGGTCCGGGACCAGGTCACCGCCCGGCTCAAGGCCCTGCTCTGGAAGTGGACCGACACCCACCAGGCGGCCACCGTGCACACGGCGGACACCGGCCTCGGCGCCGGCGACGGCGCCGCTCCCGGCCTCGGCGACCTCGATCTCGACCGGCTCGACACCGCCACCGACGACGAGATGTTCGACCTCATCGACCAAGAGCTCGGATCCCTCTAACTCTTCTCACGCACTGCTACCGAGGACGTAAAACATGTCGAACGACGACAAGCTCAGGGATTACCTCAAGCGCGTGATGGTGGACCTGCGCCACACCCGCAGGCAGCTGGGTGAGCTGGAGGCGAAGGACACCGAGCCCGTCGCCATCGTCGGGATGGCCTGCCGCTACCCGGGCGGGGTCGGCTCGCCCGAGGACCTGTGGCAGCTCGTCTCCTCGGGCGGCGACGGCGTCACCGCGTTCCCCGCCGACCGCGGCTGGGACCTGGACGCGCTCTACGACCCCGAGCCCGGCCGGACGGGCCGCACGTACGTCCGCGAAGGCGGCTTCCTCCACGACGCCGCCGACTTCGACCCCGCCTTCTTCGGGATCTCCCCCCGCGAGGCCCTGGTCATGGACCCGCAGCAGCGGCTGCTCCTGCAGACCTCCTGGGAGGCCTTCGAGCGCGCGGGCATCGACCCCGCCGCCGCACGCGGCACCCGGGCCGGCGTGTTCGTCGGCACCAACGGCCAGGACCACGCCTACCTCCAGCGCCCGGGCGACAGCGACATGGAGGCCCACCTCGTCACGGCCAACACCGCCGCCGTGGTCTCCGGCCGCATCTCGTACGCCCTCGGCCTGGAGGGCCCGGCCGTCACCGTCGACACGGCCTGCTCGTCCTCGCTGGTGGCCCTGCACCTGGCCGCCCAGGCGCTGCGCCGGGGCGAGTGCTCGCTCGCCCTGGCCGGCGGCGTGACCGTCATGGCCACGCCGAACACGTTCCTCGCGTTCAGCGCGCAGCGCGGCCTGTCGCCCGACGGCCGCTGCCGCGCGTTCTCCTCGACCGCCGACGGCACGGGCATGTCCGAAGGCGTCGGCGTACTCCTGCTGGAGCGGCTGTCCGACGCCCGCAGGCTCGGCCACGACGTGCTCGCCGTCATCCGCGGCAGCGCCGTCAACCAGGACGGCGCCTCCAACGGCCTCACGGCCCCGAACGGCCCGTCGCAGGAGCGCGTGATCCGGCAGGCGCTGGAGAACGCGCGCCTCACCGCCTCCCAGGTCGACGCCGTCGAGGCGCACGGCACCGCCACCACCCTCGGCGACCCCATCGAGGCGGAGGCCCTGCTCGCCACGTACGGCCGCGAGCACTCGGACGACCGGCCGCTGTGGCTCGGCTCCATCAAGTCCAACATCGGTCACACGCAGGCGGCGTCCGGCGTCGCCGGCGTCATCAAGATGGTGATGGCCATCCGCAACGGCGTGCTGCCGCAGACGCTGCACGTCGACGAGCCGACCCCGCAGGTCGACTGGTCGGCCGGCGGCGTCCGGCTGCTGACCGAGCCCGTCCGGTGGCCCGACGCGGACCGTCTCCGGCGCGCCGCCGTCTCGTCCTTCGGCGTCAGCGGCACCAACGCACACATGATCATCGAGCAGGCCCCGGTCCCCGACGAAGAGCCTGCAGGCGAGCCCGCCGCGGCCCCCGCCGCCGGCGCCCTGCCGTGGGTGCTCTCGGCGAAGAGCGACGCGGCGCTGCAGGCCCAGGCCGAGCGCCTGCTGTCCTTCCTGGAGAACGGCCCCGGCCGTTCGGCGGCCGACATCGGCTTCTCCCTCGCCACGACGCGCGCCTCCTGGGACCGGCGGGCGGCCGTCGTCGGCGAGAGCCTGGAGGAGCTCACCGAGGGCGTCCGGGCACTGGCATCCGGGGCGCCCTCCGCGGCCGTGGTCCGGGGCACGGGCCGCCTGGGGGACAGGACCGGGTTCCTGTTCTCGGGGCAGGGTTCGCAGCGGCTGGGGATGGGGCGTGAACTGTACGCCGCGTACCCCGTGTTCGCTGCGGCGTATGACGAGGTGTGTGCGCTGCTGGATGCGCCCGTGGATGTGGATGCGGAGACGCTGCACGAGACCGGCTGCACGCAGCCTGCGCTGTTCGCGGTCGAGGTGGCGCTGTTCCGTCTCCTCGAATCCTGGGGCATCCGGCCGGATTACGTGGCCGGTCACTCCGTTGGCGAGATTGCTGCTGCTCATGTGGCGGGTGTGCTGTCGCTGGAGGATGCGGCGAAGCTGGTGTCCGCGCGCGCCCGGCTGATGCAGGCCCTGCCCGCGGGCGGTGCGATGATCGCCGTCCAGGCCACCGAGGACGAGGTGCTGCCGCACCTGACCGATCAGGCGGGTATCGCCGCGATCAACGGGCCGCAGTCCGTCGTGGTTTCCGGTGCCGACGACGCGGTCACGGCAATCGCCGACATCGTCGCTGCTCAGGGCCGTAAGACGTCCCGGCTGAAGGTCAGCCACGCGTTCCACTCGCCGCTGATGGACCCGATGCTGGACGAGTTCGCGCAGACCGTGCGCGGCCTGACCTTCCACGCGCCGCAGATCCCGGTGGTCTCCAACCTCACGGGCGAGCTCGCCGAGTCGTACACCCCCGAGTACTGGGTCCGTCACGTCCGCGAGGCCGTGCGCTTCGCCGACGGCGTCCGCACCCTCCACGACCTCGGCGTGACGACCTTCGTCGAGATCGGCCCCGGCGGCGTCCTCAGCGGCATGGCCCAGTCCTGCTTGAACGAGGCGGTCGAGGCCGCCGACGCCGTCACCGTCCCGCTCCTGCGCGCCGGCCGCTCCGAGCCGCAGGCCGTCGTCACCGCGCTCGCCGAACTGCACACCCACGGCGTCTCCCCGGACTGGCAGGCCCTCTTCCCCGGCGCCCGCCGCGTCGACCTGCCCACCTATCCCTTCCAGCAGCAGCGCTACTGGCTGGACGCCCCCGAGACCGCCGAGGCTGCTGTCGCGGACGCGGCCGACGCCGAGTTCTGGGCGAGCGTCGAGCGCGAGGACGCCCAGTCGCTCGCCGCCACCCTGGGGCTGAGCCCCGAAGAGCTGGACGTCGTCGTCCCGAAGCTGTCCGCCTGGCGGCGCCAGCGGCGCGAGCAGTCCGTCCTGGACGGCCTGCGCTATCAGCTGGCCTGGCAGCCGCTCAGCAACCTGCCCGCCGGTGATCTCTCCGGCAGCACCTGGCTGTTCGCCGCGCCCGAGGGCGACGCGTGGGCCGGCACGGTGCATGCGGCCCTCACCGCACGCGGCGCCCACCTGATCCCGCTGGCCGTCGGCACGGACGCCGACCGTGCATGGCTGACCGGCGAGCTGACCCGGGCCGCAGCCGAAGTCGTCGCCCTCGACGGCGTCCTGTCGCTCCTCGCGACCGATGAGACCGCCTCACCCGCCTTCCCCGCCCTCTCCCAGGGCTTCGCCCGCACCGTGGCGCTCGCCCAGGCGCTGGGCGACGCGGGCATCGACGCCCCGCTGTGGTGCGCCACCCGCGGCGCGGCCGCCACCGGACGCTCGGACGATGCGCCGCTCAGCGCGGTGCAGCACCAGGTGTGGGGCCTCGGCCGCGCCCTGGCCCTGGAACACCCCCGGCGCTGGGGCGGCCTCATCGACCTGCCCACGGCCGTGGACGAGCGCGCTGCCGGCCGTATCGCCGCCGTGCTGAGCCGGGCCGCCGGAGCTGCGGAGGACCAGGTCGCCGTCCGCGCCTCCGGCGTGTTCGCCGCCCGGCTCGCCCACGCCCGCGGCGCGGGGCCCGGCCGTACGTGGTCGCCGCGCGGCACGGTGCTGATCACCGGTGGTACGGGTGCGCTGGGCGGGCACGTCGCCCGCTGGCTCGCCGGTGCCGGTGCCGAGCACCTCGTCCTCACCAGCCGGCGCGGCGCCGGTGCCCCCGGCGCGGCCGGGCTCAAGGCCGAACTGGAGGAGCTGGGAGCGCGCGTCACCCTCGCCGCGTGCGACGTCGCCGACCGCGACGCGGTCGCGGCGCTGCTCGCCGAGCACACCTTCACCTCCGTCTTCCACGCCGCCGGCGTCGAACAGTTCGCCCCCTTCGAGGAGCTGACGCCGGCCGACTTCGCCCGCACGCTGGCGGCGAAGGCCGCCGGCGCCGCGCACCTGGACGAACTGCTGGGCGACCGGGAGCTGGACGCCTTCGTCCTCTTCTCCTCGATCGCCGGCGTGTGGGGCAGCGGACTGCAGACCGCCTACGCGGCCGGCAACGCCTTCCTCGACGGGCTCGCCGCGCGGCGCAGGGCCGCGGGCCTGGCCGCCACCGCGATCGCCTGGGGCCCCTGGGCCGACGGCGGCATGGTCACCGACGCCGACGAGGAGCACCTGCGCCGCCGCGGCGTCGTCACCCTGCCCGCCGCGCTCGCCGTGACCGCGGTCCAGCGCGCCCTGGACTGCGACGACACCACGGTCGTGGTGGCCGACATCGACTGGGAACGGTTCATCGGACCCTTCACCCTCGGCCGCCCCAGCGCCCTGCTGTCCGAGCTGCCCGAGGTGCGCCGCGCCGCGACCGCCGCCGCACCGGCCGACGCCGCCACCGGTGTCGGCTCCCTGGCGGCCCAGCTCGCCGCACTGCCGGAGGCCAAGCGCACGGAAACCCTGGCCGACCTGGTCCGCGGGCACGTCGCGGCCGTCCTCGGCCACTCCTCCGCCGCGGAGATCGAGCCCGACCGGGCCTTCAAGGACCTCGGCTTCGACTCCCTGACCGCCGTCGAACTCCGCAACAAGGTCAACGCGGCGACCGGGCTCGCGCTGCCGCCCACGCTCGTCTTCGACTACCCCAACGCCACCGCCCTCGCCCGCTTCCTGTACAGCGAACTGCTCGGCTCGCAGACCGACGCGGCGCACGAGCAGCAGGCGGCCGCGGCCGACGACGACCCCATCGCCATCGTGGCGATGAGCTGCCACCTGCCCGGCGGCGTCGACTCGCCCGAGGCCCTGTGGAACCTCGTGGCCTCCGGAGGCGACGCCATCTCCGGCTTCCCGGAAAACCGCGGCTGGGACGTCGACGCGCTCTACGACCCCGACCCCGACCGCGTCGGCACCACCTACGCGCGCGACGGCGGCTTCCTCTACGACGCCACCGACTTCGACGCCGGCTTCTTCGGCATCAGCCCCCGCGAAGCCCTGGCCATGGACCCGCAGCAGCGACTCCTGCTGGAGGCCTCCTGGGAGGCCTTCGAGCGGGCGGGCCTGACCCCCGCACAGCTGCGCGGCAGCCGGACCGGCGTCTTCGTCGGCATGGCCTACCAGGGCTACGGCGCCGACGTGCGCCGGACGCCGGAAGGCGTCGAAGGACACCGGCTCGTCGGCGGCGCGTCCAGCGTCGTCTCCGGCCGGGTCGCCTACACCTTCGGTCTCGAAGGCCCCGCGGTCACGATCGACACGGCGTGCTCCTCGTCGCTGGTCGCCCTGCACCTGGCCGTCCAGTCGCTGCGGAGCGGCGAGTGCACGATGGCCCTGGCCGGCGGCGTCACCGTCATGGCCAGCCCCAACGTCTTCGTGGAGTTCAGTCGCCAGCGCGGCCTGTCGCCCGACGGCCGCTGCCGGGCCTTCGGCGCGGACGCGGACGGCACCGGCTGGTCCGAGGGCGTGGGCGTGGTGCTCGTGGAGCGCCTGTCCGACGCCGTGCGCAACGGCCACGAAGTCCTGGCGGTGGTACGGGGCAGCGCGGTCAACCAGGACGGCGCGTCCAACGGCCTGACCGCCCCCAACGGTCCGGCGCAGCAGCGCGTCATCCGGCAGGCGCTGGCCTCGGCAGGCCTCGCCCCGGCCGACGTGGACGCGGTGGAGGCGCACGGCACGGGCACCGCGCTGGGCGACCCCATCGAGGCGCAGGCCCTGCTCGCCACGTACGGGCAGGACCGCTCCGCGGACGAGCCCCTGTGGCTGGGCTCGCTGAAGTCGAACATCGGCCACACGCAGGCCGCCGCCGGCGTCGCCGGTGTGATCAAGATGGTGATGGCTATGCGGCACGGCGTGCTGCCGCGCACGCTGCACGCCGAGGAGCCGACGCCGCACGTCGACTGGTCGGCGGGCGCGGTGCGGCTGCTGACCGAGGCCGTGGAGTGGCCGGAGCCGGACCGCCCGCGCCGGGCCGCGGTCTCGTCGTTCGGTGTCAGCGGCACCAACGCCCACACCATCATCGAGCAGGCCCCCGCCGCGGCGGAGTCCGCCCCGCCCGCCCCCGCCCCGGGCTCCGGTGCGGTCGTGCCGTGGGTGCTGTCGGGCAAGGGCGAGCCGGCGCTGCGCGCACAGGCGGCGCGGCTGGCCGAGCACCTCGACGCACAGCCGGGCTGGACACCGGCCGGCATCGGCCGTTCCCTGGCCGCACGGGCGGCGTTCGAGGACCGCGCCGTACTCGTCGCGCAGGACGCGGACGGGCTCCGTCAGGCGCTGGCCGCCTTCGTGTCCGGCGAACCCGCGGCGAACGTGATCGCCGGGCGCGCCTCCATCGAGGGCAAGACCGGGTTCCTGTTCTCGGGCCAGGGTTCGCAGCGGCTGGGGATGGGGCGTGAGCTGTACGGGGCGTTCCCGGTGTTCGCCGATGCGTACGACGAGGTGTGCGCGCGGCTGGATGCGCCCGTCGACGTGGACTCCGAGGAGCTGCACAAGACCGGTTCGACGCAGCCTGCGCTGTTTGCTGTCGAGGTGGCGCTGTTCCGGCTGCTGGAGTCGTGGGGCGTGCGGCCGGACTACGTGGCCGGTCACTCCGTAGGCGAGATCGCCGCTGCCCACGTGGCAGGTGTGCTGTCGCTGGAGGACGCGGCGAAGCTGGTGTCCGCCCGTGCCGCGCTGATGCAGGCCCTGCCTGCCGGTGGTGCGATGGTGGCCGTTCAGGCGACCGAGGACGAGGTGCTGCCGCATCTGACCGATCGGGTCGGCATCGCGGCGGTCAACGGGCCGCGGTCCGTGGTGATTTCCGGTGCTGAGGACGAGGTCACCGCGATCGCCGAGGTCTTCGCGCGGCAAGGACGTAAGACGTCCCGGCTGAAGGTCAGCCACGCCTTCCACTCGCCGCTGATGGACCCGATGCTGGACGAGTTCGCGCAGACCGTGCGCGGGCTGACCTTCAACGAACCGCAGATCCCGGTCGTCTCCAACCTGACCGGCGAGCTCATCGACGCGTACACGGCGGACTACTGGGTCCGCCACGTCCGTGAAGCGGTCCGCTTCGCCGACGGCGTCCGCACCCTCCACGACCTCGGCGTGACCACCTTCATTGAGATCGGCCCCGGCGGCGTCCTCACCGCCCTGGCGCAGTCCTGCGTGGACGAAGCCGTGACCGTGCCCGTCCTGCGCGGCGACCGCCCCGAGCAGCAGGCCGTCGTCACGGCTCTCGCCGAGCTGCACACCCACGGCGTCTCCCCGGACTGGCAGGCGTTCTTCCCGGGCGCTCACCGCGTCCTCCTGCCCACCTACGCCTTCCAGCGCGAGCGGTACTGGCTGGAGGGGGAGGAGCACCTCGCCGCCGTCACCGCCACCCCGGCCGACGCCGCGGATTCGGGCTTCTGGGACACCGTGGAGCGCGAGGACGCGGAGTCCCTCGCCGCGACCCTCGGCGTCGGCACGGACGCGTCGCTCGGTGCGATCCTGCCCCGGCTGTCCGCATGGCGCCGTCAGCGCCGCGAGCAGTCCGTGGTCGACGGCTGGCGGTACCACGTCACGTGGAAGCCGCTCGGCGCGCTTCCCGAAGGCGGCGCTTCCGGGACGTGGCTGCTCGTGGTCGCCGCCGAAACCGAGTGGACGGCATCGGTCCGTACTGCCCTCGCCGAGCGCGGACTGGAGCTCGTGACGCTCGTCGCCGGCCCCGGCACCGACCGCGCGACGCTGGCCCGTGACCTGGCCGGCACCGGCCCGGTGTCCGGCGTGCTGTCGCTGCTGGCCGAGGACGAGTCCGCCTCGGCCGCCCACCCCGCCCTCACGCACGGCCTCGCCGCGACCCTCCTGCTCGTCCAGGCCCTGGGCGACGCGGGCGTCGGCGCGCCGCTGTGGTGCGCCACGCGCGGTGCGGTGGCAACCGGCCGCTCCGACCGCCTGGACCGTCCGGTGCAGGCGCAGGTGTGGGGCTTCGGCCGGGCCGCGGCTCTGGAGCACCCGCAGCGCTGGGGCGGCCTCATCGACCTCCCCGAGCAGCTGGACGCCCGGGCGGCGGCCCGCCTGGCCGCCGTCCTGGGACAGTCGGCGGAGGACCAGGTCGCGGTGCGCGCCTCGGGCGTCTTCGGCCGCCGGATGGTGCGGGCAGGCCGCGGCGCGGGGCCGGGCCGTACGTGGTCGCCGCGCGGCACGGTGCTGATCACCGGTGGTACGGGTGCGCTGGGCGGGCACGTCGCCCGCTGGCTCGCCGGCGCCGGTGCCGAGCACCTCGTCCTGACCAGCCGCCGCGGTGCCGACGCGCCGGGAGCCGCCCGACTCGTCGCGGAACTGGAGCAGCTGGGCGCCAGGGCCACCGTCGTGGCCTGTGACGCCGCCGACCGGGACGCCCTGCAGGCGCTGCTGGCCGAGCACCCCGTCAACGCCGTCGTCCACGCCGCCGGCGTCGGCGACCACCTCATGATCGAGGACTGCGACCCGGCAGGGTTCGCCCGCACGGTGGCGGCCAAGGCGGCGGGTGCCGCGCACCTGGACGAGATGCTGGCCGGTCAGGACCTCGACGCGTTCGTCCTGTTCTCCTCCGGCGCCGGCATCTGGGGCGGCGCGAGCCAGGGCGCCTACTCGGCGGCCAACGCCTACCTGGACGCCCTCGCCGAGCACCGGCGGGCACACGGGCGCACCGCGCTCGCCGTCTCCTGGGGCGGCTGGGCCGAGGGCGGCATGGCCGGCGTCGGCGACGGAGAGGAGATGCTGCGCCGCCGCGGCCTGCCGCCCATGCGGCCCGCGCTCGCCGTCTCCGCCCTGCAGCAGGCGCTGGCCGGCGACGAGACCACCCTGACCGTGGCGGACTTCGACTGGGAGCGGTTCATCGGGCCGTTCACGGTCAGCCGCCCCAGCGCCCTGCTGTCGGACCTGCCCGAGGTGCGCCGCGCCCTGGAGGCCCCGGCCTCCGGCGGCGCCGAAGCCGGCAACGCGCTCGCCGCGAAGCTCGCCGGGCTGCCCGCGGGCGAGCAGGACCGCACCCTGGTGGACCTGGTGCGTACGCACGCCGCCGCCGTGCTCGGCCACGACGGCGCCGCCGCGGTGGAGGCCGGCCGGGCCTTCAGCGACCTCGGCTTCGACTCGCTCACCGCCGTCGAACTGCGCAACAAGCTCACCGCCGACACCGGCCTGAAGCTGCCCACCACGCTCGTCTTCGACTATCCGAACGCCACGGCCCTGGCCCGGTTCCTGCGCGCCGGGCTGCTCGGCGCACAGACGACTGCCGAGCAGGAGCAGCGCACGGCCGCCGCCGACGACGAGCCCGTCGCGATCGTGGCGATGAGCTGCCGCCTGCCCGGCGGCGTCGGCTCGCCCGAGGACCTGTGGCAGCTCGTGATGTCCGGCGGCGACGCGATCTCCGGCTTCCCCGAGGACCGCGGCTGGGACGTCGAGGGTCTCTACGACCCCGACCCGGGCACCCCGGGCAAGACGTACGCCCGCGACGGCGGCTTCCTCTACGACGCGGGCGACTTCGACGCCGCGCTCTTCGGGATCTCGCCGCGCGAGGCGCTCGCGATGGACCCGCAGCAGCGCCTGCTGCTGGAGGCCTCGTGGGAGGCGTTCGAGCGGGCCGGCATCGACCCGGCCTCGCTGAAGGGCAGCCGCACCGGCGTGTTCGTCGGCATGTCCTACCAGGGCTACGGCGCCGGCCTCCCGCAGGTCCCCGAGGGCGTCGAGGGCCACCTGCTCACCGGCAGCGCCGCGAGCGTCGTCTCCGGGCGCGTGGCCTACTCGTTCGGCCTGGAGGGCCCGGCCGTCACCGTCGACACCGCGTGCTCGTCGTCGCTGGTCGCCCTGCACCTGGCCATCCAGTCGCTGCGCAACGGCGAGAGCACGATGGCCGTCGCGGGCGGCGTGAACGTCATGGCCGTACCGGCCGCGTTCGTGGAGTTCAGCCGGCAGCGCGGGCTGTCCGCCGACGGCCGCTGCAAGGCGTTCGGCGCGGACGCGGACGGCACCGGCTGGGCGGAGGGCGTGGGCGTGGTGCTCGTCGAGCGCCTGTCCGACGCCGTGCGCAACGGCCACGAAGTCCTCGCCGTCGTGCGCGGATCGGCTGTCAACCAGGACGGCGCGTCCAACGGCCTGACCGCCCCCAACGGGCCCGCGCAGCAGCGCGTCATCCGCCAGGCCCTGGCCTCCGCCGGGCTCACCGAGGCCGACGTCGACGCGGTGGAGGCGCACGGCACGGGCACCGCGCTGGGCGACCCCATCGAGGCGCAGGCGCTCATCGCCACCTACGGTCAGGAGCGGCCGGAGGACCGGCCGCTGTGGCTGGGGTCGCTCAAGTCCAACATCGGTCACGCCCAGGCCGCGTCCGGCGTCGCGGGCGTGATCAAGATGGTGATGGCGATGCGGCACGGCGTGCTGCCGCGGACACTGCACGCCGACGAGCCCACGCCGCACGTCGACTGGTCGGCGGGCGCGGTGCGCCTGCTGACCGAGGCCGTGGAGTGGCCGGAGACGGATCACCCGCGCCGGGCCGCGGTCTCGTCGTTCGGTGTCAGCGGCACCAACGCGCACACCATCATCGAACAGGCCCCGCCGGCCGAAGCGGCCGCCGTCGCACCGGTCGAGGTCGCCTCGCCGGCCGTGCCGTGGGTGCTGTCCGGCAAGTCCGAGGCCGCGTTGCGGGCCCAGGCCGAGCGCCTGCTGTCCCTCACCGCGGAAGGCGCCGTTCCGTCCCTCGCCGACATCGGCTTCTCGCTGGCCACCACCCGGGCCGCCCTGGAACACCGCGCCGCCGTGACCGGCGCCGACCGCGGCCGGATCGCCGAGGGCCTGCGGGCCCTGGCGGCGGGGGCGCCCACTCCCGGCGTCGTCGTCGGCCGCGCCGACGGCGGCCAGGTCGGCTTCCTCTTCTCCGGGCAGGGCTCCCAGCGGCCCGGCATGGGACGGGAGCTGTACGAGGCGTTCCCCGTCTTCGCGGAGGCGTACGACGAGGTGTGCGCCCACCTCGACCGGCACCTCGACCGGCCGCTGCGGGACGTGGCCTTCGGCGAGGGTGCTGACGGCGAGGAGCTGAACCGCACCGCCTTCACCCAGCCCGCGCTGTTCGCGCACGAGGTCGCCGTCCACCGCCTGCTGGAGTCGTGGGGCGTGCGGCCGGACTACCTGGCCGGGCACTCCGTCGGCGAGATCGCCGCCGCGCACGTGGCCGGGGCGCTGTCCCTGGAGGACGCGGCCACGCTGGTGACCGCCCGCGCCCGGCTGATGCAGGCGCTGCCCGGCGGCGGGGCGATGGTCGCCGTGCAGGCCGGCGAGGACGAGGTCCTGCCGCACCTCACCGACCGGGTGAGCATCGCGGCGGTCAACGGGCCGCGGTCGGTGGTGGTCTCCGGAGACGAGGCCGCCGTCCAGGAGATCGCCGAGACCTTCGCACAGCAGGGCCGCAAGACGTCCCGGCTGAAGGTCAGTCACGCCTTCCACTCGCCGCTGATGGACCCGATGCTGGAGGACTTCGCCGAGGTCGTCCGCGGCCTGTGCTTCGAGAAGCCGGGCATCCCGGTCGTCTCCAACCTGACCGGCGAGCTCATCGATGCGTACACGGCGGACTACTGGGTCCGGCACGTCCGCGAGGCCGTGCGCTTCGCCGACGGCATCCGGACCCTGGGCGAGCTGGGCGTGACCACCTTCGTGGAGACCGGCCCCGGCGGGGTGCTCAGCGGCATGGCCCAGGGCTGCCTGGACGCAGCGGTCACCGTTCCCTCCGCACGGTCCGGCGCCCCCGAGCCCGAGGCGATCACCGGTGCCGTCGCACAGCTCCACGTGCACGGCGTGCCCGTCGACTGGCAGGCGTTCTTCGCCGGGCGCGGCGCCCGGCGCGCGGACCTGCCGACCTACGCCTTCCAGCGGCGGCGGTACTGGCTGGAGACCGCCGCGCCCACCGCCGCTGCCGCGGGCACCGACGCCGTGGAGGCCGGGTTCTGGGAGACGGTGGAGCGCGAGGACGCCCAGGCGCTCGCCGCCACGCTCGGCCTGCCCGCCGAGCACCTGGACGCGGTGCTGCCCCGGCTGTCCGCGTGGCGCCGGCAGCGGCGCGAGGAAACCGTGGTGGACGGCTGGTCCTACCGCGCGGGCTGGAAGCCGCTGAGCGGCCTCCGGACGCACGAACTCCCCGGCGACTGGCTGTTCCTGGTCACCGAGGAGACCGAGTGGACCGCCGCCGTCGCCGAGGGGCTCACTGCCCGCGGCGCCCGGCTGATCCCGGTGACGGTCGACCCGGCCGCCGGCCGGGCCGCGCTGCAGCGGCAGCTTGCGGACGCCGCCCGGCAGACCCCGGTCAAGGGCGTGCTCTCCCTGCTCGGCACCGACGAGCGGCCCCACCCCGAGCACACGGCGCTCACCGTCGGCACCGCGCTGACCCTCCTGCTCGTCCAGGCCCTGGGCGACGCGGGCATCGGCGCCCCGCTGTGGGCGCTGACCCGGTCGGCCGTGACCACCGGCCGTGCGGACGCGGTGCCGAGCGCCGCCCAGAACGCCGTCTGGGGTCTGGGCCGGGTTGCGGCGCTGGAGCACGCGCAGCGCTGGGGCGGTCTGGTCGACCTGCCGGAGACGGTGGACGACCGGGTTGCCGGTCGCCTCGCCGCGGTGCTCGGTCAGTCGGACGAGGACCAGGTCGCGGTCCGCGACCGCGGTGTGTTCGGCCGCCGGCTGACCCGTACGCCTGCAGGCCGGAAGGACCGTGCCTGGTCGCCGCGGGGCACGGTGCTGATCACGGGTGGTACGGGTGCGCTGGGCGGGCATGTGGCTCGCTGGCTGGCCGGTGCGGGTGCGGAGCATCTGGTGCTGACCAGCCGCCGGGGCCTCGACGCGCCCGGCGCGGCCGGACTTGTCGGGGAGCTAGAGGCGGCCGGGGTTCGTGTGACCGTTGCGGCTTGTGACGTGGCCGACCGTGAGGCGCTCGCCGCGCTGCTGGCCGAGCACCCCGTGAACGCCGTCGTCCACACGGCGGGCGTGGACCAGCTGGAGCCGCTGGACGCCATGACGCCGGACTCCTTCGCCGGCGTGCTGTCCGCGAAGGCGGCCGGCGCCCTGCACCTCGACGCACTGCTCGCCGGCCGGGAACTCGACGCGTTCGTCCTGTTCTCCTCCATCGCCGGCGTGTGGGGCAGCGGCCACCAGGCCGCCTACGCCGCCGCCAACGCCCTCCTCGACGGCCTCGCCGAGCGACGGCGCGCCCAGGGCCTGCCCGCGACCGCCGTCGCCTGGGGCCCGTGGGCCGGCGGCGGCATGGCCGAGGGCGACGGCGCGGACGAACGGCTGCGCCGCCGCGGCCTGATCCCGATGCCCGCCGCGCTCGCCGTGGCCGGCCTCCGGCAGGCGCTCGACTCCGGCGAGCCGACCGTGACCGTGGCCGACGTCGAATGGGAGCGCTTCCTGCCCCCGTTCACCATGGGCCGCCCCAGCGCCCTGCTCGGCGACCTCCCGGAGGCCGAGCGGATCCTGAGCAGCGGCAGCCCCGCCGGCGACACCGGCACGGCCACCGCCTCGCCCCTCGCCGGGCGCCTCGCCGCGCTGCCCGAGGCCGAGCAGCACACGCTGCTGGCCGACCTCGTCCGCACCCATGCCGCGGCCGTCCTCGGCCACGGCGACGCCGGCGAGGTCGAGGCCGACCGGGCCTTCAAGGACCTCGGCTTCGACTCCCTGACCGCCGTCGAACTGCGCAACAAGCTCAACGCCGAGACCGGCCTCGCCCTGCCGCCCACCCTGGTCTTCGACTACCCCAGCGCCCGGGCCCTGGCCCGGCACCTGCACACCGAGATCACCGGCAGCACCGCCGCGGCCACGACGGACGCGGCCGGCACCCGGGCCGGCGACGACGACCCCATCGCCATCGTCGGCATGGCCTGCCGCTACCCGGGCGGGGTGCGCTCGCCCGAGGACCTGTGGCGGCTCGTCGCCTCCGGCGGCGACGCCGTGGGCGACTTCCCGGCCGACCGCGGCTGGGACGTGGACGGCATCTACGACCCGGACCCGGACGCGCCCGGCAAGACGTACACGCGCCGCGGCGGATTCCTCTACGAGGCCGGGGACTTCGACCCCGCGTTCTTCGGGATCAGCCCGCGCGAGGCCGTCGCCATGGACCCGCAGCAGCGCCTGCTGCTGGAGACCACCTGGGAGACGTTCGAACGCGCCGGCATCGACGCCGAGTCGGTGCGGGGCAGCCGCACCGGCGTCTTCGTCGGCTCCGGCTACCAGGACTACGCCGCCCAGGCGTTCAACGCGATCGACGACTCCGAAGGATTCTTCGGCACCGGCAACTCCGCGAGCATCATGTCCGGCCGCATCGCCTACACCCTCGGCCTGGAAGGCCCGGCCGTCACGGTCGACACGGCCTGCTCGTCGTCGCTCGTGGCCCTGCACTGGGCGGTCCAGGCCCTGCGCAACGGCGAGTGCTCCATGGCACTGGCCGGCGGCGTGATGGTCATGTCCACCCCGCGGGCCTTCGTGGAGTTCAGCCGCCAGCGCGGACTGTCCGCCGACGGCCGCTGCAAGGCGTTCGGCGCCGCGGCCGACGGCACCGGCTGGGCCGAGGGCGTCGGCATGCTCCTGGTGGAGCGCCTTTCCGACGCCCGCCGCAACGGACACCAGGTCCTCGCGGTCGTCCGCGGCAGCGCCATCAACCAGGACGGCGCCTCCAACGGCCTGACCGCACCCAACGGCCCCGCGCAGCAGCGCGTCATCCGCCAGGCCCTCACCGCCGCGGGCCTCACCGCCGCCGACATCGACGCGGTCGAGGCCCACGGCACCGGCACCAAGCTCGGTGACCCCATCGAGGCCCAGGCGCTCATCGCCACGTACGGCCAGGAACGCCCCGAGGGACAGCCCTTGTGGCTGGGCTCGCTGAAGTCGAACATCGGTCATGCTCAGGCGGCTGCCGGTGTCGGCGGGATCATTAAGATGGTCATGGCGATGCAGCACGGTGTGCTGCCGCAGACCTTGCACGTGGACGAGCCGAGCCCGCACGTGGACTGGTCGGCGGGCGACGTACGGCTGCTGACCGAGGCCGTGGAGTGGCCGGAGACGGATCACCCCCGCCGGGCCGCGATCTCGTCGTTCGGTGTCAGCGGCACCAACGCCCACACCATCATCGAACAGGCCCCGCCCGCCCCCGCCGACCAGTCC
>NZ_JBPQTW010000078.1:0-27976 GCF_051386535.1 Streptomyces sp. URMC 127 | reverse complement strand
GGGGCCAGGGGGACCGGAGGGGCCGGCAGGGCCGACCGGGCTCGCAGGGCCGACGGGGCCGGCGGGTGCCGCCGGCCTCAAGGCCGTGCCCGCCGGCGGCCTGCCCGCCGTCCGCGAGGCGCCCGCACCGCCCGCGCCGGAGGCCGTCGCCGCGCTCGTGGCCCGCCATCAGGAAGCGCTGCGCCTGGGCCGGCTGGGCCGCTGGGAGGAGGCCGGCCGGGCGCACGCCGCCGTCGCCGCCGGCCGCGAGCGCCTCCTGGGCCCCGACCACCCCGACACCCTCACCAGCCGCTACGAGGCCGCCTTCGCCCTGAGCGCCCTGGGCCGCCCCGGCGAGGCGCTGCGCGAGTACGCCCGGGCCGCGGCCGGGCGCGAGCGCGTCCTGGGGCCGGACCACCCCGCCACGCTCGCCGCGCGGCAGGAGACGGCGTACGTCCTCGGGCAGCTCGGCCGGCACTTCGAGGCGCACGACGTGTACGCCGCCGTGCTCGCCGCGCGCGAGCGGACCGCCGGCCCCGAGCACCCCGACACCCTGCGCTGCCGCCACAACCTGGCCTTCAACCTGGGCCGTCTCGGCCGGCTGGAGGAGTCGTACCGCATGGCGTGCGAGGTCGCGGTCACCCGCTCCCGGGTCCTGGGCCCCGCCCACCCGGACACCCTCGTCAGCCGCTACGAGGTCGGCTACGCGCTGGGCCAGCTGGGCCGCTGGACCGAGGCGCTGCAGACCTACCGCGAGGTCGCGGTGGCCCGGCAGCGGGTGCTCGGCCCCGGCCACCCCGACACGCTCGCCGCCCGCTACGAGACCGGCATCTGCCTCGGCCGCCTGCAGCGCAGCGCGGAAGCCCTGCGGCTGTTCCGCGAGCTCGCGGACGAGCGCACCCGCGCCCAGGGGCCCGACGACCCGGACACCCTGCGCGCCCGGCACTGCCTGGGCGTCAACCTCGGCCGCCTCGGCCGCTGGGAGGAGGCCCTGGCCGAGGCGCGCGACGTGTGCGCGGTGCGCGAGCGCGTCCTCGGGCCGGACCACCCCGAGACGCTGGTCAGCCGCCGCGAGATCGCGGTCGCGCTGGGCTGGCTCGGCCGCTGGACCGAGGCCCTCGCCGTCTACCGCGAGGTCGCGCAGGCCCGGCAGCGGGTGCTGGGCGCCGACCACCCGGACGCCCTCACCAGCCGCAACGACGAAGCGCACTGCCTCGAACAGCTGGGCCGCTCCACCGAGGCCGTGGAGCTCTACCGGCAGGTCGCGGCGGTCCGCCGGGTCGGGGCGGCGCGGGGGCGGCCGCTGCACCGCTGAGCGGCCCGCCGGGCCTGGCTGACGTTCCGTCAGAAAACCTCTTCCCTCGCCCGGCCCCCTGCGGCATCCTGCCGCCCATGCAGACCGAGTTGAGCCGGCGGCTGGGCATCGAGCACGCCGTCTTCGGCTTCACGCCCTTCCCCGCGGTCGCCGCGGCGATCTCCCGGGCCGGAGGGCTCGGCGTCCTCGGCGCCGTCCGCTACACCGACCCGCAAGCCCTCGCCCGGGACCTCGACTGGATGGACGCCCGCACCGGCGGAAGACCGTACGGCCTCGACGTCGTCATGCCCGCCAAGAAGGTGGAAGGCGTCACCGAGGCGGACGCCGAGGCGATGATCCCCGAAGGGCACCGCCGCTTCGTCCGCGACGTCCTCGCCCGGCACGGCGTCCCCGAACTCGCCGCCGGACAACGGCAGGGCTGGCGCATCACCGGCTGGATGGAGGACGTCGCCCGCGCCCAGCTCGACGCCGCCTTCGAGCACCCGGTCGCCCTCATCGCCAACGCCCTCGGCCCGCCGCCCGCCGACGTGGTCCGGCGCGCCCACGCCCACGGCGCGCTCGTCGCCGCGCTCGCCGGCAGCGCCCGGCACGCCGCCCGGCACGCCGAGGCCGGCATCGACATCGTCGTCGCCCAGGGCTACGAAGCGGGCGGCCACACCGGCGAGATCGCCACCATGGTCCTCACCCCCGAAGTCGTCCGCGCCGTCGCGCCACTGCCCGTTCTCGCGGCCGGCGGCATCGGCTCCGGCGAACAGGCCGCCGCGGCGCTCGCCCTCGGCGCCCAGGGCGTGTGGACCGGCTCCGTCTGGCTCACCACCGAGGAAGCCGACCTGGGGTCACCGGCGCTGACCGCCAAGCTCCTCGCCGCGGGCTCCGGTGACACCGTGCGCTCCCGCGCCCTCACCGGCAAGCCCGCCCGCCAGCTGCGCACGGCCTGGACGGATGCCTGGGACGACCCCGCCGGGCCCGGCCCCCTGCCCATGCCCCTGCAGGGCCTCCTCGTCGCCGAGGCCATGACCCGCATCCAGAAGCACGAGACCGGGCCGCTGCTGGGCACGCCGGTCGGCCAGATCGTCGGCAGCATGAACACCCGCCGCGGCGTACAGGCCGTCTTCGACGACCTGACGAAGGGCTTCGAACGGGCCGTCGCACGGCTGGAGCGCGCGGCGGCGCGCGCGGCGGCCCCGGCGGCCCGCGACCGCGGGGCCGCCCCGGCGCCCGGCGCCGGGAACGGCGACGGCCGTGCCGGGCCCGACCGCTGAGCGCGGGAGCCACCGCGCCGTCCGCCCCACGACGAAGGAGGCCCCATGGCACCCCGACCGCCCAACGGGTTCTGGGCGCAGGCCGCCGCCGACCCCGGCCGCGTCGTCCTCACCGGCCCCGCCGGCGACACCTGGACCGCCGGCCGCCTGCACGGTGCCGCCAACCGGCTCGTCCACGGGCTGCGCGCCGCGGGCCTGCGGGACGGAGACGCGTTCGCCGTCGTGCTCCCCAACGGCCCCGAACTGCTCACCGCCCACCTCGCCGCGACGCAGGCGGGCCTGTACCTGGTTCCCGTCAACCACCACCTCGTGGGGCCCGAGATCGCCTGGATCGTCGCCGACAGCGAGGCCAAGGCGCTCATCGCCCACGAGCGGTTCGCCGCTCAAGCGACGGCCGCCGCGGACGAGGCCGCCCTGCCCGCCGCCCGGCGCTACGCGGTCGGCAGCGTCGCGGGCTTCCGCCCGTACGCCGCTCTCCTCGACGGACACCCGGAGACTCCGCCGCCCGGCCGCACCGCCGGCTGGGTCATGAACTACACCTCCGGCACCACCGGCCGGCCCCGCGGCATCCGGCGCCCGCTCACCGGCAGACCACCCGAAGAGGGCCACCTGGGCGGATTCCTCGGCATCTTCGGCATCCGGCCGTTCGACGGCAACACCCACCTGGTGTGCTCGCCGCTCTACCACACGGCCGTGCTGCAGTTCGCGGCCGCGTCCCTGCACATCGGCCACCGGCTGGTCGTCATGGACAAGTGGACGCCCGAGGAGATGCTGCGCCTGATCGAGACGCACCGGTGCACCCACACGCACATGGTCCCCACCCAGTTCCAGCGGCTGCTGGCCCTGCCGGAGCACGTACGGGCCCGCTACGACGTGTCGTCCATGCGCCACGCCGTACACGGCGCAGCGCCCTGCCCCGAGCACGTCAAACGAGCGATGATCGACTGGTGGGGCGGCTGCATCGAGGAGTACTACGCGGCCAGCGAGGGCGGCGGCGCCTTCGCCACCGCCGAGGACTGGCTGAAGAAGCCCGGCACCGTCGGCAGGGCCTGGCCCATCAGCGAGCTCGCCGTGTTCGACGACGACGGCAACCGCCTCCCGGCGGGCCGGCTCGGCACCGTCTACATGAAGATGACCACCGGCGGCTTCGCGTACCACAAGGACGACGGCAAGACCCGCGCCGGCCGCATCGGCGACTTCTTCACCGTCGGCGACCTCGGCTACCTGGACGAGGACGGCTATCTCTTCCTCCGCGACCGCAAGATCGACCTGATCATCTCCGGGGGCGTCAACATCTACCCCGCGGAGATCGAAGCCGTGCTGCTCGCCCACCCGGCCGTCGCCGACGCCGCGGTCTTCGGCGTGCCGCACGACGACTGGGGCGAGGAGGTCCGCGCGGTCGTCGAACCCGCCGAGGGGCACGCGCCGGGCGCCCCGCTGGCCGCGGACATCCTCGCGCACTGCGCCGCGGCCCTGGCCGGCTACAAGCGGCCCAGGACCGTCGAGTTCACCGCCGCGATGCCCCGTGACCCCAACGGCAAGCTCTACAAGCGCCGCCTGCGCGAGCCCTACTGGAAGGGCCGGGACCGCCCGGTGTGAGCGGCCCCGGCCCGGCCTGTGGGGCCGGAGCCGTCAGCGTTCGCTCACCCGGACCACCCGCAGCTGCGGCGAGGACAGGATGTCCTTCTCGCAGAACCGGCCCGGGACCATCCGCCCGGCCGAGAACAGCCGGGTCTGGTCCGCGGAGTGCGGCGAGCCGGGATCCGACGACTGCCCGTACGTCAGGAGCGTGCGGGCCACCGGGCAGGCGCCGCCGTCGAAGCCGACCGCCTGGATGTAGCTGGACCCGTGCCGCACCTCGGACCAGCCGCCGCGGGCGGAGTCCCACGGCGCGGACTCGATCATGTTCCAGATGCCCAGCGCGTCGGCGCCGCCGGGGACGGGGATGCGCTCGCCGTTCCGCACGACGAACTGGTGCTCGCCCAGAGGTGCGTCCAGGGCGATGCCCGCCGACCGCAGCTCGGCGACCGTGTCGGCGAGGGCCCGGCCGAAGGCGGGGGAGGCCGTGTTGAGGGTGTTCGGCGTGGTGACGGGGGCGGCGGGGGAGAAGGGGACGCGCCACAGCTCCGCCTGCGGGACGGCGCGGACGAGCCTGCCCCAGAAGCGGGCGAACAGGACCGCTCCCTTGCTGCCGGTGCGCACCGTACGGTCCCAGCGGCCCAGCACTCCGCAGGCCTCGGAGACGTCGGTGGCCCTGCCGTCGCTGCCCGTCGCCTTCCCGCCCGGCAGCGCGGCGCACGCCCTCGCCGCGTCCGCCGCGGCCAGGTCGCCCGCGGGGGCACGGTTCGCGAACTGCTGCCGCTCCAGGTCCGCCACGGTCAGCTTGCCGCGCCGCGCCATGGCGGAGACGTCCTCGATCGCCCCGCGGGTGCGCACCGAACGGGGCGTGGCGACGTCACCGAAGATCCGCGGATAGCCGGTGAGCGGCCGGTCCGCGTTGGCGAGCCAGGGGCTGTCGTTGGAGTTCTCCGCGTACGGGGCGTCCACCAGCGCCGGCATTGCGGAGGGACCGAATATGCCCGGCTGGACGGCATCGGTGTCGCGCCCCAGCGCGCAGGCGCCGCGGGAGCCGTCCAGCACGGCCAGGCCTGCGGCCGGGAACGTCCGCCGGCCCAGATCGGTGGAGCAGCGCCCGGCGAGCTCGTCGGTGACCCGCGGCAGCACCTGCGACTGGGTGTAGAGACTGTGGCCGCCCGAGTCGGCGGCGATCGTGTTCACCCACGGCAGGCCCTGCGTGCGGCGCAGGGCGTCCTGGATCCCGCGCACGCTGCGGGACTTGCCCAGGGCGAGGGAGGCGTCGGTGAAGCGCAGGCTCTCCGCATTGAGGTCCACCAGGGCGTACGCCTTGCCGTCCGCCCAGGGCAGCGGTAGCTCGTCGAGAGAGGTCACCACCGGCCCGTACCGCGTCCACCACTGACTGCGGGTGACCTCGGCCGTCCGGCCGTCCTCGCCCCGTACGGGCACGGTCACCTTGCGCTCGGTCATCCTCTCCCGTCTGCCGTCGACGAGGTAGGCGTGCGGATCGCCGGGCGCGGTCCGCAGCTCGTACAGGCTCGCCGGGACACCGGTCGCGACCGTGTGGCTCCAGGCGATCCGCTCGTTGAAACCGATCTCCACGATCGGCATGCCGAGCAGCGAGCCGCCGGAGACGTTCAGCTCGCCGGGGATGGTCTGCTGCGACTGCCAGAAGCGGCGGCCTCCCTGCCACGGGTAGTGGGGGTTGCCGAGCAGCAGGCCGCGCCCGTTCGCGGCGGCGGAGCCCGCGAACGCCACGGCGTTCGACCCCAGGCCGGCGGCCCTGCGCCGCTGCTCGAAGACCTTGCGGGCCGTTTCGGCGGGGTCCGCCGGAGCCTTGGCAGCTCGGGGCGCCGCCCCCGGTTGTGCCGCCCCCGGTTGTGCCGCGCCCGGTTGTGCCGCGCCCGCGATGCCGTCGGCCGCCAGGCCCTGGCCGCCGAGGACGGTGATGGCAAAGCCGCGCCGCGCTACGTCGAGCGCGGTGACGGGGGTGACCCAGGCGGCGCCGCGGCAGGCGGGGTCGGTGATGCGGTGCTGTGCCAGCCAGGCGTTGTAGCCGGCGGCCCAGCCGCGCATCAGTTCTTTCGCCTGCCGGCTCGGGCCGGCGGGGGCGGGCCGACCGAGGAGCTTCTCGACGGTCCCGGCGTCGTTGATGCCGCGGAAGAACAGGTCGCTGGAGAGGTTGGTGGTGGCGGAGGACAGCGAGCCGTCGGGCTCGGCGCCGGCGCCGAAGCGGGCCGAGCGCTCGCCGCGCAGGGTGACGAACCCTTCGGCGAGAGTGCAGACCTGGTCGGAGGCCTGAGCCCAGCCGGTGCCGAAGCCGAGGTTCGCGTAGTCCTTCGCGAGGATGTGCGGGATGCCGTATTCGGTATAGCGGATGACGGCGGACAGGCCGCCGCCCGAGGCGCGTTCGGAGGCGGGCGCGCCGGCGGTGGCGGCCGCGGCCTCGCCGGGCAGCGCTGCGGCGCAGGTCAGCACCGCCAGGCCGAGGCCCGCCAGGGCGCGGATGCGATGACGTAGGGGCAACGTGTCTCCATGGGTACGGAGGGACGGGATGTCGCCTGCGGGGAGGAGGACGCCCGTGCGGGCCCAGGAGTTGACCGCGGGCCCTGCGATCGCCCCCTTGACCTGCCGCGCACGCCGGACCCAGGATCCGGGGCATGACGGGAGCCCACGACAGCACGGTGGACGGCATCCTGCGGCGCACGGCCCGGCGCGTGCCGGACCGGACGGCCCTGCCCTTCGAGGAGCGCGCCTGGACCTACCGCGAGCTGGACGAGGCCGTGACGGGCGCCGCCCTGGCCCTGCGCGCCGCCGGGCTGAGCGACGGCGACCGCGTCGCCGCCTACGGACACAATTCCGACGCCTATCTGATCGGCTTCCTGGCCTGCGCCCGCGCCGGCCTGGTGCACGTGCCCGTCAACCACCAGCTCACGGGCGGCGAACTGGGTTACATCCTGGAGCAGTCGGGCAGCGCGCTGGCGCTCACCGACCCGGTCCTGGCCCACCGGCTGCCCGGCTCGCTCCGCGCCCTGCCGCTGCGCGACGCCACGGGCTCCCTGCTGGAGCGGGCGGCGCAGCAGCCGCGCCCCGGCAGCGCCGCCCTCACCGCCGGCGGCCCGGACCAGGGCGACCTCGTGCAGCTCCTCTACACCTCCGGCACCACCGCGCGGCCCAAGGGCGCGATGATGACGCACGGCGCGCTCGTACACGCCTACATGAGCGCCATCACCGCCCTGGACCTCAGGGAGACGGACCGGCCGCTGCACGCCCTCCCGCTGTACCACTCGGCGCAGATGCACGTGTTCCTGCTGCCCTTCCTGGCGGTGGGCGCCGAGAACACGCTCATCGACGGGCCCGGTCCGGACCGCGTCCTCGAACTGGTGGAGGCGGGACGGGTGGACAGCTTCTTCGCCCCGCCGACCGTGTGGATCGCGCTCGCCGGCCACCCCGGCTTCGCCGTCCGCGACCTGTCGGCGCTGCGCAAGGCGTACTACGGGGCGTCGGCCATGCCCGTGCCGGTCCTGGAGCGTCTGCGGGCCCGGCTGCCGCGCCTGGCGTTCTACAACTGCTTCGGGCAGAGCGAGATCGGGCCGCTGGCCACCGTGCTGCGGCCGGAGGAGCACGAGGGGCGGATGGACTCGTGCGGGCGCCCGGTGATGTTCGTCGAGGCGCGCGTCGTCGACGAGAAGGGCGCCGACGTGCCCGACGGAACGCCAGGCGAGGTCGTCTACCGCTCCCCGCAGCTGTGCCGGGGCTACTGGGACAAGCCCGAGGAGACCGCGGAGGCCTTCCGGGACGGCTGGTTCCACTCCGGGGACCTGGTGGTCCGGGACGCCGAGGGCTACCTCAGGGTCGTGGACCGGCTCAAGGACGTCATCAACTCGGGTGGCGTGCTGGTCGCCTCCCGCGAGGTCGAGGACGCGCTCTACGGTCATCCGGCGGTCGCGGAGGCGGCGGTGGTCGGGCTCCCCGACGCCCGCTGGATCGAGGCCGTCACGGCGGTGGTCGTGGCGCGCGGCACCGTGACCGAGGAGGAGCTGACGGCGTACGCGCGGGAGCGGCTGGCCCCCTTCAAGGTGCCCAAGCGCGTGCTGTTCGCGGACGCCCTCCCGCGGAATGCCTCCGGCAAGGTCCTGAAGCGGGAGCTCCGTGAGAGGTTCGGCACCGTGCCGTCCGGCGGGGCATGACGGCGCGTCCGGCCCGCTGTTCGCGAATACCGCCGCACTCCCGCCGCGGTGGTGCTGCGCCGCTGCAGGCGTTCTTTGCCGCTGCGGCGCCGGGGCGCCCCGGCGCGGGGCGCGGGCGCTGTAAGGCGCCGGCTGCCGCCCACGGCGTACAGTCGTCGGCAGCCTCTCGTCGCGAAGCGGCGCCGGACAGCCGCCGCCGGCGTGGGCGGACCGGCGCAACCTCGCCGGCCGCCCCCTCACCGCTTCCCCCGCTCATCCACGATCCGCCTCAGTTTGCCCACTGAACGCTCCAGCGTCCCTCCGTCGACCACCTCCACGGCCACCGTGACGCCGATGTCCTCCTTCACCTGCCGGGCCACCTCGCCGGAGGCGGCCCCGCGCTGCTCCGCCGTCGCCTCCGGGCGTGCCTCGGCCCGTACGGTCAGGTGGTCCAACCGGCCCTCGCGGGTGAGGCGCAGCTGGAAGTGCGGGGCGAGACCGGGCGTCCGCAGCACGATCTCCTCGATCTGGGCGGGGAAGAGGTTGACCCCCCGCAGAATGATCATGTCGTCGCTGCGCCCGGTGATCCGCTCCATCCGCCGGAAGGCCGGGCGGGCGGTGCCGGGCAGCAGCCGGGTCAGGTCGCGGGTGCGGTAGCGGACGACGGGCATGGCCTCCTTGGTGAGGGAGGTGAGGACCAGCTCGCCGTGGCTGCCCTCGGGCAGCACCTCTCCCGTGACCGGGTCGACGACCTCCGGGTAGAAGTGGTCCTCCCAGATGTGCAGGCCGTCCTTCGTCTCCGCGCACTCCTGGGCGACGCCGGGGCCGATGACCTCGGAGAGGCCGTATATGTCGACGGCGTCGATCGCGAAGCGCTCCTCGATCTCCCGGCGCATCCCCTCCGTCCAGGGCTCGGCCCCGAAGATGCCCGTGGTCAGGGAGGTGCCGCGGGGGTCGATGCCCTGCCGCTCGAACTCGTCGAGCAGGGTGAGCATGTAGGTGGGCGTCACCATGATGATCCGGGGCTGCAGGTCCTGGATCAGCCGGACCTGGCGGGCGGTCATGCCGCCGGAGGCGGGGATCACCGTGCAGCCGAGCCGCTCGGCGCCGTAGTGCGCGCCCAGGCCGCCGGTGAACAGGCCGTAGCCGTACGCCACGTGGATCCGGTCGCCGGGGCGGCCGCCGGCGGCGCGGATCGAGCGGGCGACGACCTCGGCCCACACGTCCAGGTCGCGCTCGGTGTAGCCGACGACGGTGGGGGTGCCCGTGGTGCCGCTGGAGGCGTGGATGCGCCGGATCTCGCTGCCGGGCACGGCGAACATGCCGAACGGATAGTGCTCCCGGAGGTCCGCCTTGGTGGTGAACGGCAGCCGGGCGAGGCCGGAGAGGTCCCGGCAGTCCTCGGGGTGCACTCCGGCGGCGTCGAAGGAGCGCCGGTAGAAGGGCACGTTCTCGTACGCGTGCCGCAGGGCGGCCCGCAGTCGCTCCAGCTGGAGGGCGGCCAGTTCGTCGCGGGACATCCGCTCGGCCGGGTCCCCGGGAAGGGAAGCCGACCGATCGTTCGGTCGTTGCATGCGATCAAGTATCCAGCGGTGACGCCGGGCGTCAAGAGGCGCTAACGCCCCGGCCGTGCGCCCTCCTCCGCAACCGCGCGCGCCCACCGGTAGTCCGCCTTCCCGCTCGGCGAGCGCCGCACCCGCTCCGTGAAGACCACGCTGCGCGGCACCTTGTAGCCCGCCAGCCGCGCACGGCAGTGCGCCTGCAGCGCGCCGGCCGGCAGCGGATCGGCCCCCTCGCGCAGCTGTACGACGGCGGCCACCCGCTGCCCCCACCGCTCGTCCGGGACGCCGGCGACCAGGACGTCGTACACGTCCGGATGCGCCTTGAGCGCCTGCTCGACCTCCTCCGGATACACCTTCTCACCGCCGGTGTTGATGCACTGCGAGCCGCGTCCCAGCAGCGTGATCTCGCCGTCCTTGCCGGCCCGCGCCATGTCGCCGAGCAGCACCCACCGCTCGCCGCCCGCCCGGAAGAACGTCGCCGCCGTCCGCTCGGGGTCGTTGTAGTAGCCGAGCGGCACGTGGCCGCGCTGCGCGACGCGCCCTTCCGCGCCGGGTTCCACGGGCTCGTGCGTGACCGGGTCGACCACGGCCGTGCGGTCGTTGACGCGCAGCCGCAGACCACCGCCCTCCTGCGCCCCCGCCCCGTCCTCGGCGGTGCCGTTGAACCCCGACTCCGAGGAGCCGAAGTTGTTCAGCAGCGCCACGTGCGGCAGCAGGGCCGCGAACTCCTCCCGTACGGCGGGCGAGAGGATCGCCCCCGAGCTGCTCACGCTGAACAGCGACGAGCAGTCGGTGCCCCGCAGCGGCCCGGCCAGCGCGTCCACCAGGGGCCGCAGCATCGCGTCGCCGACGAGGGAGACGCAGGTGACCTTCTCCCGCGCGACGGTGCGCAGCACCTCCGCAGGGGCGAACCTGCTGTGCAGCACGACCTTCTGGCCGTAGTCGAAGGCGATGAGCGCGGTGAGCGTGGACGTGCCGTGCATCAGCGGCGCGGTGGGGAAGAAGACCAGGCCCTCGCCCGCTTCGGCGACGCGCCGGGCCAGCTCCCGCGGGTGCCCGACCGGTTCGCCCGTGGGCGCGCCGCCGCCGAGCCCGGAGAAGAACAGGTCCTCCTGGCGCCACATCACGCCCTTAGGCAGGCCGGTCGTGCCGCCGGTGTAGATGACGACCTGGTCGTCCGCCGAGCGCGGGCCGAAGTCCCGCAGGGGCGAGCCCGATGCCTCCGCCTCGGCGAACGGCACGGGCGGGACGGCGGGCTCGGGCGCGCCGTCCGGCGGCGTCCCGGTCCGTACGAGATGGCGCAGCACGTCCGTGCGGGGGAGCGCCGCCGCCACCCGGGCGGTGAAGGCGGCGTCGAAGACCAGGGCCACGAGGTCGGCGTCCCGGTAGAGATAGGCCAGCTCGTCCTCGACGTAGCGGTAGTTGACGTTGACGGGCACCGCCCGGATCTTCAGGCACGCCCAGAAGGCCTGCAGGTACTCGACGCCGTTGTACAGGTGCAGCCCGACGTGGTCGCCGGGCCGGATCCCGTGGTCGCGCAGGTGGTGCGCCAGCCGGTTGGCGGCCGCGTCGAGCTGCGCGTACGTGAGCCGGCGCTCGGTGCCGCTGCCCGGGAGGTCCGTGTGGACGAGGGCCTCTCTGCCGGGCACGGCGTCCACGACCGACTCGAAGAGGTCCGCGAGGTTGTAGTCCACGTCTCCTCCTGCCCGGGGGAACGGCGGCCGGCGCCCATTAGAGCGCCGCGGGCCGCAGGGAGGAAGGGCCGGGGCCCGGGAAGGGCCAGAAAACTGACGGCAAGTCAGGAAAAGAAATCTGACAGGGAGTCAGAAAACTCTTGAACCCCCGGCACGGCTCCTGCACCCTGTTCCCGTCGCCGGGACGGGAGGGGCAAGCCATGAGCGGGACCGAACACCTCACGGTCGAACGCGTCGGCGCCACACTGGTGCTCACCCTCAACAGGCCGGAGGTGAAGAACGCCCTGTCCCTGCCGATGCTGGCCGGGCTCCACGACGGCTGGCTGGAGGCCGACGCCGACGACGCGGTCCGCTCCGTCGTGCTCACCGGCGCCGGCGGGGCCTTCTGCTCCGGCATGGACCTCAAAGCCCTGCACGGCGGGCCCGGCCCCGCGGACGACGCCTGCCGCGCGCGCTTCAGAGCCGACCCCGACCTGCACTGGAAGGCCATGCTCCGCCACCACCGGCCGCGCAAGCCCGTCATCGCCGCCGTCGAGGGCCCCTGCGTCGCCGGCGGCACCGAGATCCTCCAGGGCACCGACATCCGGATCGCCGGCGAGAGCGCCGTCTTCGGCCTCTTCGAGGTGCGCCGCGGCCTCTTCCCCGTCGGCGGCTCCACCGTCCGCCTCGCCCGCCAGATCCCGCGCACCCACGCCCTGGAGATGCTGCTCACCGGCCGCCCCTACACCGCCGCCGAAGCCGCCCGCATCGGTCTCGTCGGCCATGTCGTCCCCGACGGCACGGCCCTGGAGCGGGCCCTTGAGACCGCCGCCCTCGTCAACGCCAACGGCCCGCTGGCCGTCGAGGCCGTCAAAGCCTGCGTCCACGACACCGCCGGCCTGGACGAGGCCGCGGGCCTCGCCCTCGAACTCGAACGGGGCCTGCCCGTCCTCGCCAGCGCCGACGCGAAGGAGGGCACCCGGGCCTTCGCCGAGAAGCGCCCCGCCGTCTACCGGCGCGCCTGAAGGGAGCCCCGCCGTGCCGGAGAACCTCACCGCACCCCTGACCGTCTCCTTCCCCTTCACCCGCTCCCTCGGCCCCGTGCAGAGCGCCTTCCTCACCGGCCTGCGGGAGCGCACCGTCCTCGGCGTACGCACCGGCGACGGCAGGATCCTCGTACCGCCCGTCGAATACGACCCCGTCACCGCCGAGGAGATCCGCGACCTCGCCGAAGTCGCCCCCACCGGCACCGTCACCACCTGGGCCTGGAACCCCGCGCCCCGCGACCACCAGCCCCTGCGCACCCCCTTCGCCTGGGTCCTCGTCCGCCTCGACGGCGCCGGCACCGCCCTGCTGCACGCCCTCGACGTCCCCGGCCCGCACGCCGTGCGGACCGGCATGCGCGTCCGCATCCGCTGGGCCCCCGAACGCACCGGCGCCATCACCGACATCGGCTGCTTCGAGCCGTACGAGGGCGAGGGCGGCGCAGGCCCCGCCGTGCCGCACGCGGGCGCCTTCGACGACCCCGTCACCGGCATCGTCACCCCCGCCCGGCTCGACTACACCTACACCCCCGGCCGCGCCCTCGGCCGCCACCTCGCCGCCCTCGCCGAGCGCAGGATCACCGGCGAACGCTGCCCCTCCTGCCGCAAGGTCCACGTCCCGCCCCGCGGCGTCTGCCCCACCTGCGGCGTTCCCACGAGCGAGCAGACGGAGGTGGGCCCGTACGGCACCGTCACCACCTTCTGCGTCGTCAACATCAAGGCCAGGGACGCCGCCGTCGACGTCCCGTACGTCTATGCCCACATCGCCCTCGACGGGGCCGACCTCGCCCTCCACGCGCGCATCGGCGGCATCCCCTACGACGAGGTCCGCATGGGCATGCGCGTCGAGCCCGTGTGGACCGGCGACGCCCGCCACCCGGACCACTACCGGCCCGCCGGCGAACCGGACGCCGCCTACGACACCTACAAGGACCTGCTGTGACGCCGCCCGGCGACGTGGCCGTCGTCGCCTTCGCCCACCGCGCGTACGACGGCGGCGCGGACGGCCTGTCCGAGGCCGAGATGCTGCTGCCCGTCCTGCACGACGCGCTGCGGCAGGCCGGACTGGCCCCCGGCGAGGCCGGCTTCACCTGCTCCGGGTCGAGCGACTACCTCGCCGGCCGCCCCTTCTCCTTCACCCACACCCTCGACAGCGTGGGAGCCTGGCCGCCCGTCGCGGAGTCCCACGTGGAGACGGACGGGGCCTGGGCCCTGTACGAGGCCTGGGTCAAGCTCCGCACCGGCCGGGCCCGCACGGCCCTGGTCTACGCCCACGGCAAGCCCACCGCCGGCGACGCGGCCGCCGTCCTCACGCGCCAGCTCGACCCCTACTACCTCGCCCCCCTGTGGCCCGACCCGCGCGCCCTGGCCGCCCTCCAGGCCCGGGCCCTCATCGACGCCGGCCACCTGGAGGAGCCACCCGCCGCGGAGGCCCACCCCGTGATCCCCCTGCGCACCGGCGACTTCCCCGCACCCGCCGACGGCGCCGCCGCCGTCGTCCTCGCCGCCGGCGAGGCCGCCCGCCGCATGTGCGAGCGGCCCGCCTGGATCCGCGGCATCGACCACCGCATCGAACCCCAGGCCCCGGGCCTGCGCGACCTCACCGACTCGCCCTCCACCCGGCTGGCCGCCGAACGCGCCGGAGCCTTCGACGCCCCCGCCGACACCGCCGAACTCCACGCCCTGTGCACCGCACAGGAGACCGTCCTGCGCCGGGCCCTGCGCCTCGGCGGCGGCGTCACCGTCAACCCCTCCGGCGGAGCGCTCGCCGCCGACCCCCTCATGACCACCGGCCTCGTCCGGATCGGCGAAGCGGCCGCCCGCATCCACCGCGGCGGCTCCGACCGGGCCCTGGCCCACGCCACCTCCGGCCCCTGCCTGCAGCACAACCTCGTCGCCGTGCTGGAGGGGGAGGCCCGGTGAGCGGCCACCGCACGGGCAGGGAGCCCGTCGCCGTCACCGGCATCGGCCAGACCAAGCACGCCGCGGCCCGCAGGGACGTCTCCCTCGCCGGACTCGTCCGCGAAGCCGCCCGACGGGCCCTCGACGACGCCGAGCTGACCTGGGCGGACGTCGACGCCGTCGTCCTCGGCAAGGCCCCCGACTTCTTCGAGGGCGTGATGATGCCCGAGCTGTACCTCGCCGACGCCCTCGGCGCCGCCGGCAAACCCCTCCTGCGCGTCCACACCGCCGGCTCCGTCGGCGGCTCCACGGCCCTCGTCGCCGCCGACCTCGTCGCGGCGCGCGTCCGGCGCACCGTCCTCGCCGTCGCCTTCGAGAAGCAGTCCGAGTCCAACGCCATGTGGGGCCTCTCCCTGCCCGTTCCCTTCCAGCAGCCGCTGCTGGCCGGCGCCGGAGGATTCTTCGCCCCGCACGTGCGCGCCTACATCCGCCGCAGCGGCGCTCCCGCCGAAGTGGGCGCGCTCGTCGCCTACAAGGACCGCCGCAACGCCCTGCGCAACCCCTGGGCCCACGTGCACGACCACGGCATCACCCTGGAGCAGGTGCGCTCCTCGCCCATGCTGTGGGACCCGGTCCGCTACTCCGAGACCTGCCCCTCCTCCGACGGCGCCTGCGCCGTGGTCCTCACCGACCGCGCCGGAGCCGCGCGCGCCCCGCACCCGCCCGCCTGGGTGCACGGCGGGGCCATGCGCAGCGAGCCCACGCTCTTCGCGGGCAAGGACTTCGTCTCGCCGCGCGCGGGCCGCGACTGCGCCGCCGAGACCTACCGGCAGGCGGGCATCACCGACCCGCGCCGCGAGATCGACGTCGCCGAACTCTACGTGCCCTTCAGCTGGTACGAGCCGATGTGGCTGGAGAACCTCGGCTTCGCGGCCGAGGGCGAGGGATGGAAGCTCACGGCCTCGGGCGCCACGGAAATGGGCGGCGAACTGCCCGTGAACCCCTCCGGCGGCGTCCTGTCCACCAACCCCATCGGCGCCTCCGGCCTCATCCGCTTCGCCGAAGCGGCCCTCCAGGTGCGGGGGAGGGCGGGCGAGCACCAGGTCGACGGCGCCCGCACGGCGCTCGGCCACGCCTACGGAGGGGGCGCACAGTTCTTCTCCATGTGGGTGGTGGGCCGGCAACCCCCCACCACCTGAAGCGGCGCACGGGCAAGCGCTCGCCGCCGCGCGGCCTGTCCGGCGCACGCCGCGCTCGCTAGGGTGGGCCGCGGGACGACGCACCGGGAGGAGCTGCAGCTGTGGCAAAGAGCACCACCGAACGACCCGCAGGCGACATCGCACCCCACCTCGACCTCGCCAACGCCGCCTGGCAGTCGGGCAGTCAGGGCGTCGGCGACGTCCAGGTCGCCTTCGTCGAAGGCTTCATCGCCATGCGCAACGGACGCAATCCGGGCCCCGCGGTGGTCTTCTCGCCCGCGGAGTGGCGCGCCTTCGTCATCGGCGCCCGCGAGGGGGAGTTCGACCTCACCTAGCGGCCGGTCGCGCCTCCCCCTCCCCTGCGGCGGCCGGGCCGTCAGCCGACGGGCGTGCCCTCGGTCAGCAGGGCCGCGTGGTGGCGGCGGGCCACCTGCGGGTGGGCGCGCAACCAGCCCTTGATCTCGTTGCGGCCGTACTCCGCGAACAGCGGGTTACGGGCGTCCTGCGTGACGCCCGGCGCCCGGTCCGCGTACGGGAAGGGCACGGGCTCGATGCGGGCGTCCAGGCGCGGGTTGTAGAAGAACGGCACCGAGAACCGCTCGCGGGTGCCGGCCGGGCTGACCACGCGGTGGTTGGTGGCCTTCAGGTAGCCGTTCGTGGCCACCTCCAGCAGCTCACCCAGGTTGATCACGAACGCCCCCGGAACCGGCGGGACGTCGGTGAAGGACCCGTCGGCGGCCTCCACCTGCAGGCCGCCCACCTCGTCCTGCAGCAGCAGCGTCAGGAAGCCGTAGTCCTTGTGGGCGCCCACGCCCTGGCCCGCCCCGTCCGGGGCGCTGCCGGGGTAGCGGACCAGCTTCAGGTGCAGGTGGGGGCGGTCGGCGAAGGCCTCGTCGTAGAAGTCCTCGGGGGCACCGATCGAGGCCAGCAGCTCGTGCAGCAGCCGCTCGGCGACCGCGCTCAGCCGGTCGATCCAGCCCAGGGCGGCGGTGCGCAGCTCAGGGAGGGCCGCCGGCCACTGGTTGGGTCCCTCCAGCCACCAGTAGCCCGGCTCGTCCGCGCCCGGTACGCGCGCCGCGCGCTCGGCTCCTATGTCGAGCTGGTCGCGCCAGTCCCGGCTGCCGCCGGTGCGCTCGTCACCGATGCGGGTGTAGCCGCGGAAGTGGGGGGAGTTGAGGTTGCTGATGGACAGCCGGTCCGCCTCGGGAAGGGCGAAGAAGGCCTTCATGGTGCGCCACAGCTCGGCGGTCTCGGTCCCGGTGATGCCGTGGCCGGTCAGGTGGAAGAAGCCCACGTCGCGCGCGGCCGAGTGCAGCTCCTCGCGGAAGCGGGCACGGGCCTCGGGACCGGCGGAGGCGGCGGAGAGGTCGAGAACGGGAAGCTTGTTGCTCATGAGGGTCGTCCACAGCGTGAGGGCCCGGAATCGCGTACGGCGGTGCGCCGGACGCCCGCGCCGCCGCCGCGGGGTACGCGGGCAGGGCGGAGCGGGACCGGGGAGCGGCAGGTGAAAAGAGGTGAAGAAAGGTAAAGAAGGGCGAAGAAAGAAAGCAGGCCACGGCCGGAAGAAGGGGCCGGGCAGGAAGAAGATCAGCCGTAACGGCGACAGGACATGCTCGTGACGCGGAGGAGGTCCACGTGGCGGCGTTTGACGAGCATAGTCACGGGGCCATCGTATACGACCCGCGGGGAAACCGGCGCCGACGCCTCTGACCTGCGGTTTCCGGGCAAGGGAAACCCCCTGTCCCGGGGCCCGTGCACCCGGGACAGGGGGAGATCCGGCCGGCCGCGGGGCCGGTCGCGGCGTCGGTCAGTGGCCGTGGTGGAAGCCGGGGCCGCCGAAGCCGGGGTGGCCGCCGCCCTTGTTGCCCGAACCGTTGCCCGAGATGATCGGGATCTCGCTGAGGATGTGCGACAGGGGGTCGTCGCCGTCGCTGATCGTCGAGTTGTCGGTGCAGAACTGCTGCTGCTGCGAGGTGAGGATCGGGATGTCCTGGATGCCGATGTTGAGCAGGGCGAGCACCGACTGGATGCCGACCTTGCCGATACCGATGCACGGCTTGTTGAGAGTGCCCTGGATCAGGCTCATCTGCGGGCTTTCGATGCCACCGGTCTTCGTGTTGCCGTAACCGGTGTGCGAAGCGTTGCCGTTGGCGACGTCCTGGTCGTTGCCGATCGCCATCGCCGGGGCGGCCATGGTGCCGACAGTGGTCACCGTCACGGCGGCCGTGGTGAGTACCTTCTTGAGCACGGTCTGTGCCTTTCGATCGATTAGCTGCCTCTCACAGACAGGGAAGCGACCTGAGTAACTCGGGCCCATAACGGAAGTTTCGGGAATTCACTCATTTGCTCCAGAGGAGTGGTTTAGCGCAGGAGAAGTCCCGCTTTTGCCTGGTAACGTGCCGCCGCGGCGGTGTTCTTCGGCCGTCGGTCCGCCCGGACAGCGCCCCCACAAGTTGCGTCCGGGCGGGCCTTGCGCCGGCCCCGCCCCGCCGCGGCCCGCCGCCGGGCTCTCCCCGGCGCCACGCCACCGCCCCGGGCACGTACGATGAGGACATGTCCTTCCTCCGCCGCCGCAGCGCCACGCCCACCGGGCCGGACTTCGACGTCCTGGCCATGGACCCGGGGGACTGGCCGGGCGATCTCGGGGCCGGGCTGCTGCCCGCGCCCGACGGCAGCTGCCAGGGTGTCTTCCTCCGCTACGACCTCTTCGGCGGGCGCGGCCCGGCGATGATCATCGGCAATCTGCCGGAGGGCTCCCCGGCGCGCGAGCTCGCGGAGGGCCAGGTGCCCTTCGAGGTCACCCAGCTCCTGGCCGCCCTCGGCAACGAGGAGCACGTCGAGGTGCTGGAGACCGAGGACGTCCCGGTCATGCACGAGGACAACCTGCTGATCGTCCGGCGCATCAAGTGCTCCGAGGGCCGCATCTCCTGCACGCAGTTCGACCGCAGCGACGGCGTCCTCGTCACCATCGCCAGCTGGGACCGGCCCATCACCGACGAGCTCTACCAGCTCCTCAAGCCGCTGCCCGCCGAGATGTTCCAGACGGCCTGACGAGCCCCCCGCCTTCAGCGACGCACCGGAGCCCGGCACGGCCGACGCCGTACCGGGCTCCATCCGTCCGCACTACCGGTTCGACGGCCGCACGGTCACGTCGGAGGCCTTCACGAAGGCCACCCGGTGCCCGAACTGGATCTCGTAGTACGCCTCCTTGCCCCGGACCACCTTGTGGCCCGCGGGATCGAAGGTCTTCGCCCACAGATACTCGCTCCCGAGCCGCTGCCCCATCACGTACGCCTGCCCGGCGAGCAGCTTGTACGGCAGCGGAGCCAGCGCCTGCACCGGCACCCCCGCGGGATACGCCTCCTTCTCCGGATACGCCCGCCCGAACACCGGGACCTCCGCCAGCCCCTCCTTCGGCGTGACCACCGAGCCGTAGGCGTTGACAGCGGTCGGCTGCGACAGCGGGTTCCTGAACCACGCCATCTGCCCCAGATACCAGATCGCCGTCCACGAGCCCTTGCGCGCCGCCACCGCGAACTGCTGGCCCGTCGAGGCGCGCGCCCCCGTGTCGTTCACGTCGATCGTGGACGCGCTGCCGTCGGGCCGCAGCCCGGCGTCCTTCACCAGCGGCGACTTCTCGTTCGGCTGCGTGTGCAGCCGCACCGCACCCGAACCGTGCGCGGCACACGGCTTGGCCGGCCCCGTACACCCCGTGTAGGCGGGCTTGTGGGCCTCGTAGTCGGGCAGGACGGTGACCATGCCCGCGTACGCGCCGCCCGTGGGCCGGAACGGCTTGCCCATCAGATCGAAGTAGTGCGCCCAGTCCCAGTACGGACCGGGATCGGTGTGCATACCCTTGATCGACTCCGGGGTCGTGCCCGGGACGTTGTCATGGCCCAGGACGTGCTGCCGGTCCAGCGGGATCTCCAGCTCCTGCGCCAGATACCGCACCAGCCGGGCCGACGTGCGGTACATCTCCTCCGTGTACCAGGCGTCCGGCTGCGCCAGGAAGCCCTCGTGCTCGATGCCGACCGACTTGGCGTTCACGTACCAGTTGCCCGCGTGCCAGGCCACGTCCTTCGTCGGCACGTGCTGGGCGATGTGGCCGTCCGCCGAGCGCACGGTGTAGTTCCACGAGACGTACGCCGGGTCCTTCACCAGCTTGATCGTCGTCTCCCAGGACCCCTCCGTGTCGTGGATGACGATGAACTCCGTCTTCTGCGAGGACGGGCGGTCCGCCAGGTCGTGATTGCCGTAGTTGTCGCCCTGCAGCTTCTCGTACGGAGCCGGGATCGACTCGCAGGCCACCGCCGCCGGGCACTCGGTCTCCTCGTCCGCCGGATCGTGCAGGCCCAGGCGCCGCACCTGCTCCGTACGGTCCGGCAGGCGCGGGGCGGCGGGCAGGGCGACCCGCTGGCCGGCGTCGGTCGTGCGCCGCTGACCCGAACGGATCACGCCGAAGACATCACGGGCGAAGGCCGTCGCCGTCGCCGAGTCGGAGGCGCGCGGATAGCCCGCCACCGCGCCGAACCAGTCGGCCGGATCCTCGCTGAGGGGCAGACCCAGCCGCTTCTGGGCCGCGGCCAGCAGCGCCGCGCCACCCCGTACGTTCGCGGCCGGATCCTTGCGCAGGGCCTCCCGCGACAGCCCGGACGCCCGCGCCGCCTGCTCCAGCGTGCGCAGCCGCTCCGGCAGCTCGCCCGGCGGCAGGGCGGACGGCCGGACCGCCCGGGGGCCGGTGGCGGGACGCGAGCCGTCGCCGCGCGGATCCTCCCGGCCGTCGCTGTGGTGCGGGACCGCGGCCACGGCGTGCGCGGCGTCGGTCAGGTGCATGGGGCCGTAGCCGCCGGTGACGCTCGGAGCGCCCCGGTGAGCGTCCCAGCGGGACTCCAGGTAGGAGACGCCCAGCAGCACGCTCTGCGGAACGCGGTACTCGCGGGACGCCGCGGCGAAGGCCCGCTGCAGCGCGCCGGAGGGCGCCCGGCGGTCCGTGGCCGTGGCCGTCGCCGCACCGGGCGCCAGGGGCAGCAACAGGGCGGCCGAAGCCAGCACTCCGGCCGCCCTGAAGGCCCCCCGGCTTCTTCGGAGGGCTCTCAGGGGGGCGGTCCACGATTCGGGAACGGATCCTCGCAATGCAGCCTCCTCAGGGCGTGCCGTGCCCCGCGCGGGACAAATGGTCGGAGCGCGGGCGGGCGTGCGGGACCGGACGTAACCAGAGGTAGCCCCTGGCAGACGATCCGTCAATCATGCTGCTGCGAAGCATGTTGCCCGCACGATCGCCGCTGCCTCCGACGCCGAGGCTGCACCCTTTCCGCCCCCGCACACGGCGACACGCCGCGCACAAGGCGCGGCGTGTCGCGGAGGGGCCGGTGACCTGCCGGCGGCGGGTGCGGTCAGCGGGTGCTGACCGCCGCACGGACGGCGCGCCGGGCCAGCGCACAGTCGTCGTGCAGCCGGCGCAGCAGCAGCCGCTGCTCCTCGCCCGACTCCGCCGCGCCGGGCGCCGTGAGAGCCGGCTCGTGCATGGAGCGCTGCACCGCCGCCTCGCACGTGCGGATCTCACGGGTCAGCACGAGCATGAGATTCACCAGGAAGGCGTCCCGCTGCGCCGTGCCGGCCTGATGGGCGACGCTGCTGATGTGCCGGCGCGCCACCGGCGCGTCCCCCAGGACCGTCCAGAGGGTGGCCAGGTCGTACCCCGGGAGATACCAGCCCGCCTGGTCCCAGTCCACCAGCACGGGACCGGTCGGGGCCAGGAGGATGTTCGAGAGCTGGGCGTCGCCGTGGCAGAACTGGCCTTGCACGTGGGCCAGCCCGTGCAGCAGCTTCTGCAGGTCGCCCATGTCACGGTCGGTCAGCAGCCCCAGTTCGTGATAGCGGGCGATGCGCCGGCCGTAGTCCAGCGGCATGTCGAACATGCCCGCCGGGGGGCGCCACAGATTGACCCTGCAGATCGCGCCGAGCGCGGCCCGCACATCGGCGCGGGGCGGCGTCTCCGCGGGGTGGCGCTGTGCGGCCGCGGGACGCCCGGGCATGCGCTCGATCACCAGCGTGCAGTTGTCGGGGTCCGCGGCGATGAGCCGCGGCACCCGCACCGGCGGACGGTGGCGGACGAACGCACGGTACGTAGCTATTTCGTGCCGGAACCGCTCGGCCCAGGCCGGCGACGGATCCAGTAAACACTTGGCCACTGCCGTGGTGCGGCCGGTGGAGCCGACCAGCAGCACCGAGCGCCCGCTGCGGCGCAGCACCTGGACGGCGTTGAACTCGGGGCAGATGCGCTGCACCGCGGCGATCACCGTTCGCAACTGCGCCCCCTCGGGGCCGGAGAAGTCGATTCTCCCGCTGAGCGGCTGGCCGCCCAGTCCCGGGGTCCGCCGGGCCCGTCCGCCCCCGAAGGCAGCCCCCGCGGCGTGGGAGGGGTCGAGGTACGGCCCGCCGCCGGCGTGCGGGGGACGGAGCCGGGGCGGGGCGGACACGGAGGACGAGGCTGCATACATGAGCGGAACGGATCCCTTCGTGTGCCGACGAGTTGCCGCGCTGCCCCGGTACCCGGGCCTGGCCGAGCACCCTGGGGAATGCACGGGACCGTCCCCGCGCAGGCGGGGAACAGCCGGTCCCGGGCCGGGCGCCGGGTGGCCGGGGTGGCGCGTTCCTACATCACACCCGACCGCGGGTGGCACACCATGTGGCGCACCCTGGCGAACCCTGGCGAATACTCGCCTGGCCCATGGCGGGCCGCTACCTTCAAGTCAGCCGAGAACCTGGGGGCTTGACGTGACAAGGGAACCCAACACCCGCCTCGCGGATCTGTTCGGCCTGGCCGGATGGTCCAAGGGCGAACTGGCGAGGCTCGTGAACCGGCAGGCGGCCGTCATGGGCCACCCGCAGCTGGCGACCGACACCTCGCGAGTGCGGCGTTGGATCGACATGGGGGAGTCCCCCCGCGATCCCGTGCCCAAGGTGCTGGCAGCCCTCTTCACCGAGCGACTCGGCCGTGTCGTGACCATCGAGGATCTCGGGTTCGGTCGTCGAGGGCGCGCGGGTAGGGGGCAGTCCGCGGACGGCCTCCCCTGGCCGCCCGAGCGCACCGCCGCGGTCCTCACCGAATTCACGGGAATGGACCTCATGCTCAACCGACGCGGCTTGGTGGGCGCGGGCGCCGCGCTCGCCGCAGGCTCAGCACTCACCAGCGCCATGCACGACTGGCTGCACTCCGATCCGGCACTCACCGCAGACTCCCCCCGCTTCGACGACCCGCTGCGCAGGGACGCCCTCCACGCCGAAACCGCCGGGCTCGACCGCTACGAGGCCGCGCCGGTGGGCTCCACCGAGATCGACGCCCTGGAGCGCTCGGTCGAGGTGTTCCGCGCGTGGGACGCGGCCCGTGGCGGCGGCCTGCAGCGCAAGGCGGTGGTCGGCCAGCTCAACGAGGTGGGCGGCATGCTCACCTACCGCCACCCCGAGCACCTCCAGCGCCGGCTGTGGGGCGTCGCCGCGAACCTCGCGGTGCTCGCCGGCTGGATGTCGCACGACGTGGGCCTCGAACCGACCGCCCAGAAGTACTTCGTCATCGCAGCCCACGCCGCCCGCGAGGGCGGCGACCGGCCCCGCGCCGGCGAGGCGCTCTCCCGGGCGGCTCGCCAGATGGTGCACCTCGGCCGCCCCGACGACGCCCTCGACCTGATGAAGCTGGCCAAGTCCGGCTCCGGCGACGAGACCCTGCCCCGCACCCGCGCCATGCTCTACACCATCGAGGCCTGGGCGCAGGCGTCGATGGGCCGCGGCCAGGCCATGCGGCGCACGCTCGGCGAGGCCGAGGAGCTGTTCGTCTCCGACAAGCGGGACGTCCCGCCCCCCAGCTGGATGCAGCACTTCGACGAGGCCGACCTCCACGGCATGCAGGCCCTGGCCTACCGCACGCTCGCCGAGCACGACGCGGGGGCCGCGGCCATTGCCCAGCAGCACGCCAAGGAGGCGCTCGCCCTTCGCAAGAGCGGCCATCAGCGGTCGATGATCTTCGACTACATCTCCATGGCCTCCGCCTGCTTCATCAGCAACGACCCCGAGCAGGCGGACACCTACGCCCGGCTGGCCCTGGTGTCCATCGGCGAGACCTCCTCGCACCGCACCTGGGACCGGCTCCGCGAGATGTACCGCCTCACGGGGAAGTACGCCGGATACGCCCGGATCGAGGATCTCCGCCAGGAGATCAAACGGGCCCTGCCCAAGGCTCCCAAGGCCCAGCCGGGCAAGAAGGCCGGCGGGGCCGGGGGGACCGGCGGGACAGGCGGAAGGGGCACGGCGGTCTAGCGGCTGGTACGGCTGGTCAGTTGATACAGCTGGTCAGTTGATGCGGCTGATCAGGAGACAGGCGTCGTCCTCGCGCTCCTTGCCGCCGAACTCCTCCAGCACGATCCGTACGCACTCCTGCGCGCATTTCGCCGCGGTGAAGCGTGGGGCGAGGTCCAGCAGGCGGTCGGTGACCGTCCCGGCGGCCGGCCCCGTGCTGTAGGGCGAGAGCCCATCGGTGTGCAGGAGAAGGACGTCACCCGGCTCCAGGAGCTCCTCGGCCTGCCCGTACGAGGCCTCCGCGACGGCACCGAGCAGCATGCCCTCCGGCGGCCGCAGCGCCCGGCCCCTGCCGCCGCGGAAGAGCAGCGGCGCGGGGTGGCCCGCCTGGGACCAGGCCAGGGTGCGGCTCGCGGGGTCATAGCGGCAGCAGACGGCGCTGCCCAGGGCGGGCTGGGCGGAGGCGTCGAGGAGGTGGTTGAGCCAGCCCATGAGCGGGCCGGGCTCGGCGCCGGTCACGGCCATGCCGCGCAGCGCGCCGAGCAGCATGGTCATGCCCGAGGTGGCGGCCACGCCGTGCCCGGTGAGGCCGCCGACGCTGAGCAGGGTCTGCCCCCCGGGCAGCGCCAGGGCGTCGAACCAGCCACCGCCGATGAGGGCGCTGCTGGCGGAAGGGAGGTAGTGGGCGGCGATGTCGAGAGTGCCGCGGGAGCCGCCGGCCTCGGGGGCGGCGCCCTGGGGGAAGCGCAGGGAGCCGCGCCACGGCGGCAGCACGGCTTCCTGCAGCTCCACGGCGATCCGGTGCTCGGCCCGGGCGAGGTGCTGCCGGCGCTGGAGGGAGTCGCACGTCTCGTCGACGGCCCGGCGGCTGCGGCGCAGCTCGCTGATGTCGCGTAAGACGGCCCACATGGAGGTGGCGGAGCCGTCGGCGTCCAGGACGGGCTCGCCCAGCATGTGCACCGTGCGCAGCGATCCGTCACCGCGCACGATGCGGAACTCGCCGTCGATGGGCTTGCCGTCCACCAGGCAGCCGGTGACCATCGCGGTCAGCAGGCCGCGGTCCTCCTCGGGCAGCCAGGAGGGCAGCTCGTCCAGGGTGAGGGGGCCCTCTTCGGGGCGGCGGCCGAAGAGGGCGAACAGCTCCTCGGACCAGGTGGCCTCGTCGGTGAGGAGATTCCACTCGGCGCTGCCGGCCCGGCCCGGTGCGGCGCCGGCCGGTGCAGCGGGCACGGCCCGGGACGGAACCGTGCTCACGGGAGCGGGGTCGCCCGGCGGCGGAGGGCCCTCCAGCAGCTGGCCCAGGTGCTCCCCGAGGTCGTCGAGGTGGTGGGCGGCCAGGTCGCACAGGGCGCGCTGCCAGCGCCTGCGGGCGTCGTCCGGCCCCTCGTCGGCGGCGGCCGCGCGGCGCACGGCGTCGAGGCCGCCGCGCAGTCGCCGCGTCTGCGAGATGAGGGCGTCGACCGTGCCGTGCTCGGGCGGCTGAGCTGCGGAGGAGTCCGCGTGGAGGGGGGACGGCATGTCGTACTCCGATAGGGGGAGCGGCACAGCCGGCTCCGTAGGGTCCGCGGGGTGGGCCGTAACGACTCTGGCACAGGCGGCGAGGGCCTGTAAGGGCTTTGGCAACACCCGATCCGGTGGTGTCGGCGACATATGCCGGAGGCAAGCCGGTACGAAAAGATGATCGAGAGGGAAGGTTCCCCTCGGGAGGGGCCGAGTATTCGCCCGGACCGGGCGGCCGAGAAGGCGGCGAAAAGGGATCAAGTGGACAGGGGTCGGCGGAATGTCTCCTTCCAGGTAGGCTGCGGGGCGCTCGACCGACCTCGAGTTCCCCCTGTTCACCACGCATAGCACCGGTGGACACCGGCAAGAATGCCGGACGACGGAAATCCCGTTGCCAGCCGACTCCCCGCACCGGATGCTGACCCCATGTTCGATCCAGACATAGCGCCCAGCGGCACCCTGCTCGGCCTCCTCCAGCGAGGCCGCGGCGACGGGACCCTGCATGCCCTCGCGGCGCCGCGGGCGGAGGCGCTCGCGGCGCTCCACCACTGCCTCCTCCGCGACCCCAGGCGCGACTGGCAGGTGGAGAACCGCTCCCTGTACTACGCGCGCCTGTGTCTGGACCTCGACGCGGGGCTCGGCGAGCTCGAGCGGCACCTCTTCTGCGCCGACGACCTCCTCGACACCGCCGAGGAGCGCACCGGCCTCGCCCTCGCCGTCCTCGGCCACCTCGCCTCGTACGGCCGCGAGGACGCCCTGCTGCTCCTGCGGCGGTACGCGATCTCCGGCGCGAACTGGGCCTGGGCCCTCGACGAGCTCGCCCTGCGCGACGACGACGCCGGGCTGCTCGCCCTCGGCGAGAGCATCGTCGCCCGCTTCCCGGCCGGCCCGGAGGGCGACCGGGAGCTCGCCGCGGCCGTCCGCGACGCCTTCGAGCCCCGCCCCTGGCGGCTGTGGGCCGACGAGACGCAGTCACCCGCGACCGCCCCCCGCGTGCGCGCGGCGCAGGAGCAGGGCTCCTTCGACCGCTGGCAGCGCCAGCTGCGCCCCTCGGGCCCGCGGCCGGGCTGGAGCGTGCGCGAGGTCCTCGACTGGGCCCAGGAGGGGCTCGCCCTGCACCCCGTCCAGCTCCGCCACGTCCCCGCGACCCGCTGCCTGAACGCCGTCGCGGGCCCCGAGGACCGGCTGGAGATCATCCAGGCCGCCGCGTCCGGCCCCGAGGCCGCCCGCGCCACCGCCCTGCGCTACCTCGCCGAGCACGACGACCCGCAGGCGCTCGACCTCATCGAGGCCGCCGCGGCCGACACCGGCGGGCTCGTGGCCGAGGCCGCCGTCACCGCCTTCGAGCGCATGCGCGGCACGGCCGCTCTGGAGCGCGCCCGCGCCTGGATCCACCGCACCGACGCCCTCGGCGGCGCCGCCGCCGGCATGCTCGCCTCCCGCGGCGCCCCCTACGACGCGGGGCTGGTCCTCGGCGCCCTGCGCCGCACGGTCCGCGCGGAGGGTCCCGACGCGCCGGTCCTGTGGGATCTGGTGCCCGGCGCCGGGCGGCTCGGGATCACCTGTGCCGCGCCCGTGCTGCGGCACATCTACCGGGAGACCTCCTCCTCGCACCTGCGCGGCCGCACGGCGCGGGCGCTCGCGGCGACGGACCCGTCGTTCGCGACCGGCTTCGCGGTGGAGTGCTTGTGGGACTGCGAGGAGACGACCCGCGAGCTCGCCGCGCACCACGCCACCACCGCTGATGCCCGCGTCGTCGAGCAGCTGCGCAGGCTCGCCGCCGACCCGGCCGAGGAGGACGACGTCCAGACAGCGGTCCGCAGCCGTTTCGGCCCGGAGACGGCGGTATGAGCACAATGATCGCGGGTATGAGCACAATGATCGCGTGAATGCGATAACACGTGCGAAAACACGGCGGGCGGCAGCGGCGGTGGCCGTGCTCGTAGGAGTGCAGCTGGCGGCCGGGACGGCCGCGCAAGCGGCTCCGGCGCCCGCACCGGCCACCGCGGCCGTCGGCGGCGGGGCCGTCAGGACGGCCCCCGTGAGGATCACGGAGGGGCAGGTCGGCGAGGCCGCGCCCGGCGGCACCCTCCTCTACCCGAGCGTCACCAGCTGCCTCACCGTGACCGTGCGGCTGCAGGACGGCGGTCTCGTCGGGGCTCACGCCAGTCTCTTCCAGGTGCCGGGCGAGCTCCGCTCCGACCGCATCCTGTCCGCGCTGAAGCAGCGGACCGGCGGCCGGGCGGTGCGAGCGGTCGAGGTCAGGGGCGCCGTCGGCGCATGGGACCCGAGCTACTTCACCAGGGCCGTCGAGAGCTACGGGGACGGCGAGGCCGTGCCCTTCCCGGAGGCGCCCGACCCCGGGGGCATCGCCACGGCCGTCGCCGCGGGCCTCGGGCAGCCGCGCGCCGTCGTGACCGTCCAGGACGTGCCCGACGGCGACCAGACGGTCAGCTGAAGAAGACCGGCCGGAGAAGAAGGGGGTGGGGGGGGGGGGGGGGGGGG
>NZ_JBPQTW010000077.1:0-28208 GCF_051386535.1 Streptomyces sp. URMC 127 | reverse complement strand
TCACCGACGAGGAGGCCGGCTGGGCGGCGGGGGCACGTCGGCGGGCAGGCAGGGCTCGATCTCGCTGCCGTCGACGGGGTTGACGGTGACGGCGTAGTCGCCGGCGACGAGGCGGACGACGCGGGCGAGGCCGGGGGCGCCCTGGGGGCCGTCCCCGGCGGCTGCGTACCCGGCGGCCCCGGCGTCGGTGCCGGGCAGGTCGCGCGAGCCGCGGCCGTCCGCGGACTCGGGTGCGCCCTCGCCGAGCTCCTCGGGTCGGTTCGTCGGGTCCATGGTGAAAGCCCCCCAATTGCGTGGCGTGCCGTCTGCCCTCCCGGCCTGCCCCACTCCTTCAACCCTCGGCCGGGGCGTGCCGGCCGGCGCTTCATCGGTGCCCGCCGTGGGCTCTGTTATGCGGCCCTTTAGCGGCGGGAAAACCGAACCTCAGACCTGGGCACAGTATCCACGAAGCGACGGGCGTCCCGCTGCCCGGGGCACGTCACAGTCTCATGACGCGGCGCCGATGCCGCCTTCGATGGCGAGAATGCGGTGCAGTCGGGTGGCGACGAGGAGCCGCTGCATCCGGTCGGGCACGCCGCGCAGGACGAGGCGGCGGCCGGTGCGGCCGGCCCGGCGGTGGGCGCCCATGATGACGCCGAGGCCGGTGGCGTCCCACGAGTCCAGCTCGGTGAGGTCGAGCACGAGGTCGCCGCGGCCCGAGTCGAGGGCGGAGTGCAGGACCGTACGGGCGTCCGCCGCGCTGCGGACGTCGAGGCGTCCCCCGACGACCAGTTCGGCGTGGTCGCCCCTGATGTGCATATGCGCTCCCGGAGTGATGTCCGATGGTGCGGGATGACGGTCGATGACGGTGCTGACTGGCTTGCCCGTGCCGTGAGCCGCCTCAGGTGGCCCTGACCGGGTGGCCCTGAGTCGCCCCGCGGCTCTTGTGGCACGTGCGCTTCTCAAGGACTGACTGGCTCTCCCACCACAAGGTTGCCGTTCATGGGCGAACCGATACCTAATTCACCCCGGTGGGTGAACTAGATATCGGCTACCCGGTCGGCGAGGGTTCAGTGCTGGTAAAAGCCCTGGCCGCTCTTGCGGCCGAGGTCGCCCGCGTCGACCATGCGGCGCATGATCTCCGGCGGCGCGAACTTCTCGTCCTGGCACTCGGTGTAGATGTTCCCCGTGGCGTGCATGAGGATGTCGATGCCGGTGAGGTCGGCGGTGGCCAGCGGGCCCATCGCGTGGCCGAAGCCCAGCTTGCAGGCGATGTCGATGTCCTCGGCGGAGGCGACGCCCGACTCGTACAGCTTGGCGGCCTCGACGACGAGGGCGGAGATCAGGCGGGTGGTGACGAAGCCGGCGACGTCGCGGTTGACGACGATGCAGGTCTTGCCGACGCCCTCGGCGAACTCCCGGGCCTTCGCCAGCGTCTCGTCGCTGGTCTTGTAGCCGCGGACCAGCTCGCACAGCTGCATCATCGGCACCGGGGAGAAGAAGTGCGTGCCGACGACGCGCTCGGGGCGCTGCGTGGCCGCGGCGATCTTGGTGATCGGGATGGCGGAGGTGTTCGAGGCGAGCACCGTCTCGTCCTTCACCAGGCCGTCCAGGGTGCGGAAGATGTCGCGCTTGGTGTCGATGTCCTCGAAGACGGCTTCGACCACGATGTCCGCGTCGGCGGCCGCGTCCAGGTCCGTGGTCGTGGTGATGCGGGCCAGGGCCTGCTCGGCCGCGGCGGCCTCCAGCTTGCCCTTGGAGACGAACTTTTCGTACGAGGCCTTGATGCCGTCCGTGCCGCGCTGCAGCGCCGCGTCGGTGACGTCCCGCAGTACGACGTCCCACCCGGCCTGGGCGGAGACCTGCGCGATCCCGGACCCCATCAGTCCGGCCCCGATGACGGCGAGCTTCTTGGCCACGGCTTGTCCCCTTACTCCCTGTGCTCAGAGCTGTTCTGTGCGCACTCTCTCGGCCGGAGATTAGCGTCCGTCGCGGCGCGGTTGGGCGGTAAGAGATGCGCGTCACGTCCCCCATGACGGACATCACACCGGGAGGCCCAGCCGGCCGTCCCCACCGTGCAGTTGAGCCCCGTGCGCCCCGGGCGTCACAGGGGTGGCCGGGTTGCGCGTCGGCCCCGGCGGGGCGGCGGGCGGTGGCTAGGCTCGTACCCATGGTCAACCTGACGCGCATTTACACCCGCACCGGTGACAGCGGCACGACCGCTCTCGGCGACATGAGCCGCACCGTGAAGACCGACACCCGCATCGCGGCCTACGCCGACGCCAACGAGGCCAACGCCGCGATCGGGGTGGCGATCGCGCTCGGGCAGCTGCCCGAGGAGATCGTGAAGGTGCTCGTCCGCATCCAGAACGACCTCTTCGACGTGGGCGCCGACCTGGCCACGCCGGTGGCCGAGAACCCCAAGTACCCGCCGCTGCGCGTCGAGCAGTCCTACATCGACAAGCTGGAGGCGGACTGCGACCGCTTCCTGGAGGGCCTGGAGAAGCTGCGCAGCTTCATCCTGCCGGGGGGAACGCCGGGGGCGGCGCTGCTGCACCAGGCCTGCACGGTGGTCCGCCGCGCGGAGCGGTCGACGTGGGCGGCGATGGAGCTCCACGCGGACATCATGAACCCGCTGACGGCGACATACCTGAACCGCCTCTCGGACCTGCTGTTCATTCTGGCCAGGACGGCGAACAAAGAGCTCGGGGACGTCCTGTGGGTGCCCGGCGAGAACCGCTGACGCCGGCCGGCGTCAGCGCTTCAGCTCCTCCGCGGCCGCGGCCCGCTCCTTCTCCGCCGCCGGCGCCTGCTTCGGCCAGATCGTGTAGCTCGCCGCGATGGCCAGGTTGATGCCGGCCACCAGCAGCATCTTCGTCTGCCAGTTCCGCAGCGAGCCGGTGTCGCCCGCGTCCCCCACGTACCAGACGGCCGCCTGGAGGAGGGCGAGGGCGACCGCGCAGGACAGGATCCAGCGGGCGGCCGTCTTCCACTCGTGGACGGTGCGCTCGCGGCCGTACTTCGGCGGCTTCACCGGCGGCGGGCCGCCCGCGAAGCGGTGGGCGAAGCGGGCGTCGACCCACTTGATCGTGGAGTGGCCGAGACCCACGGAGTAGCCGATGTAGACCGCGGCCAGGCCGTGCTTCCAGTCGGCCTGCGCGCCGTTCTTCAGGTCGACCGCGGTGGCGATCAGCAGCACGAGCTCCAGGACGGGCTCCAGCAGCAGCACGGCGACCCCCGCCCGCGGCATCTTCGCGAGGTACCGCAGGCTCAGGCCGCCGGCCAGCAGCACCCAGAAGCCGACCTCGCAGACGACGATCAGCGTGACGATCACGGTTCTCTCCTTCCCTCCCTTCCAGGTTCCCTGCCGTGACCTGCGCGTTCGTCGTCGCGTACGACGATTTGGGACTGCATCCTTCGATGTAGTGCCCGGCCGCCGCGCCCTCCTGCGGAGCGTCCCGCGCGCCCCCGGCCGCATGCTGTGATGTACGCATGCCCGTCCGCCTCCCCCGCCGCCCCGACCGCGACGCCGTCCTCATCGCGGCCACAGGCCTGCTGGGCGGCCTGGCGCTGTGGTTCCTCGGCCTGCACAACAACCCTCCGCTGGCCGCGGTGCCCGGGTGGCTGTCGCTGGTCGCGCTCGTCGTCATGTGCGGCGCCGAGCTGCTGCGGCGCAGCGCCCCGCTGACGGCTCTGGCGATCGGCACGGTCACGCTCGGCCTGGACATCTGTACGGGTTCGCTCGTCGCGACGATCGCCATGTACACGGACGTCGTCTACGCGGCGGTGCTCTACGGCCGCCCGTCCGTCGCCGGGCGCATCCCCCGTGTCACCGAGGTGCTGGCCGTGCTGGGGACGCTGCTGGCGGTGGCGGTCATCCGCAAGCCGGAGGCGCTGCTGGTGGGCTTCGGTTTCGCGGTGCTGATCGTCGCGCCGGCGTGGACCGGTGCGGGCATCCGCCGGCACCGCGACGCCGCGCGCGCGGCCCGGCTGGAGGCGGAGCGCACGGCGCTGCTGGCCGAGCTGGACCGCCGCGAGGCCGTGGGCGCCGAGCGCGCCCGGATGGCCCGCGAGCTGCACGACATGGTGGCGGGACACCTGTCGGCGATCGCGATCCACTCGACCGCGGCGCTGTCGATCGGAGAGGCGGAGGCGTCGCGGGAGGCGCTCGCGGTGATCCGCGAGAACAGTGTGCAGGGCCTCGCCGAGATGCGCCGGCTCATCGGGCTGCTGCGGCAGGCGGGCGGCGACGCGGAGCCGGCGGCCACTCCGCGGCTCGACGGCGTGGACGCCCTCGTCGCGCGGGCCCGCAAGGCGGTGCGCGACGAGCGGTTCCGCTTCGTGCTGGACGACGCCCGCGGGCCGGGCCCCCTCCCCGCGCCGATCGAGCTCGCCGCGTACCGCATCGTGCAGGAGTCGCTCACCAATGCCGTCAAGCACGCGGCCCCGGGCCCGGTGACGGTGCGTCTGGCGCGCGAGGACGGCGGGCGGCTGGCGGTGGAGGTGAGCAGTGCGTACGGCGACGGGCCGGTGCCGCGGGCGCCGGGCTCGGGGGCGGGGCTGGTCGGCATGGGCGAGCGGGTGGCCCTGCTGGACGGGGAGTTCGAGGCGGGCCCGGTGGCCGGCCTCGACGGCAAGGAATGGCGTGTGCGGGCGGTGCTGCCCGTACCGGAGGAGGGAGCACCGTGACCACCACCGCACCTGGCGGAAGCATCCGCGTCCTGGTCGCCGAGGACCAGGCGTCCGTACGCTCCGGGCTGGTCCTCATCCTGCGCTCGGCGCCCGGCGTCGAGGTCGTCGGGGAGGCCGCCGACGGCGAGGAGGCCGTCCGGCTGGCCCGCGAGCTGCGCCCGGACCTGGTCCTGATGGACGTGCAGATGCCGCGTCTGGACGGGGTGTCGGCGACCCGTCAGGTCGTCGCGGAGCGGCTGGCGGACGTGCTGGTGCTGACCACCTTCGACCTGGACGAGTACGTGTTCGGCGCGCTGCGGGCGGGCGCGGCCGGGTTCCTGCTCAAGGACAGCGACGCCGCGGACCTGATCGCGGCGGTGCGGGCCGTGGGGCGCGGCGAGGGGCTGATCTCCCCGGCGGTGACACGGCGTCTGATCGCCGAGTTCGCGCGCCCGGCGCGGCCGCAGCGGGCGGGCGCCCAGGAGCCGGCGGGGCTGGAGTCGCTCACGCGGCGCGAGCGCGAAGTGCTGGGCGCGCTGGGCGAGGGGCTGTCGAACGCGGAGATCTCGGGCCGCCTGGGGATGGCGGAGGCGACGGTGAAGACGCACGTCAGCAGGCTGCTCGCGAAGCTGGAGCTGCGCAGCAGGGTGCAGGCGGCGGTGCTGGCCCAGGAGTGGGGACTGGTCCAGTCCTCTTGACCATTGGTACGGACCTTTCTACGCTCCCCGAGCAGCTGTGCACCCCCCACCTGTCCGCACCTCTCGTCGAGGAGCACCCCCTTGAGCACAGGAACCTCAGGAAGCATCGGCCGCACCTTACGAAGAGCGGTGGCCGCTCTGGCCACGCTCGCCCTCCCCGCCGCGGCGCTCGTCGGCGTGGCGGCCGCCCCGGCCCACGCCGCGCCGTCCGCGACGGCCACGTTCGCCAAGACCTCCGACTGGGGCACGGGCTTCCAGGCGGAGTGGACCGTCAAGAACACCGGCACGACCGCCATCAGCGCCTGGACCGTGGAGTGGGACTTCCCCGCGGCCACCACGGTCGGCGCCTACTGGGACGCCCTGCTCACCAGCTCGGGTTCGCACTTCACCGCCAAGAACCGCGAGTACAACGGCACCATCGCGCCGGGCGCGAGCGTCACCTTCGGCTTCGTCGCCTCCGGCGACGGCACCCCGGCGGGCTGCAAGCTCGACGGCGGGCCCTGCGACGGCTCCCCCGCCGACACCCCGCCGAGCGCCCCCGGGCAGCCCTCCTCCACGGGCGTCACCGCGAACAGCATCGCGCTGACCTGGGCCCCCGCCACCGACGACAAGGCCGTCAAGAACTACGACGTCTACCGCGGCGACAGCCTCGCCGGCACGGTCACCGGCACCTCCTTCACCGACACCGGCCTCAGCCCGGACACCGACTACACCTACAAGGTCGTCGCCCGCGACTCGGCCGGCCAGACGGGACCCGCGAGCCCGTCCGCCACGATCCGCACGAGCAGCGGCAGCGGCACCGACAAGCCGCCGACCGCCCCCGGCACCCCGCAGGCCACGGCGGTCACCGACACCTCGGTCTCCCTGCAGTGGCCCGCCGCCACCGACGACAAGGGCGTCAAGAACTACGACGTCTACCGCGGGACGGTGAAGGCCGCGACGGTCACCAAGCCCGCCTACACCGACACCGGCCTCACCCCCGGCACCGACTACACGTACACCGTCATCGCCCGGGACACCGCCGACCAGACCAGCAAGGCCAGCCGGCCGCTGACCGTGCGCACGACCGGCGGCGGGCAGCCGCAGCCCGGCACGGGCTACGCCAAGGTCGGCTACTTCGTACAGTGGGGCATCTACGGCCGCGGCTACACCGTGAAGTCGCTGGAGACCACGGGCGCCGCCGCCAAGCTCACCCACATCAACTACTCCTTCTCCAACATTCACCCCACCGACCTCACCTGCCTCAACGGCGTCACGAAAGCCACCACGCCCAACCCGCAGGACCCCAGCCAGGGCGACGGTGCGGGTGACTCCTGGGCGGACTACGAGAAGGGCTTCGGCGCCGGCGAGTCCGTCGACGGCGTGGGCGACACCTGGGACCAGAAGCTGGCCGGCAACTTCAACCAGCTGAAGAAGCTCAAGGCCAAGCACCCCGACCTGAAGATCAACATGTCGATCGGCGGCTGGACCTACAGCAAGTACTTCTCGGACGTCGCGAAGACCGACGCCTCCCGGCAGAAGTTCGTGAAGTCCTGCATCGACATGTACATCAAGGGCAACCTGCCCGTGACCAACGGCCGCGGGGGCACCGGCGTCGCCGCCGGGATCTTCGACGGCTTCGACATCGACTGGGAGTGGCCGGGCTCCGAGGGCCACGCCGGCAACCACGTCTCGAAGGACGACAAGGCGAACAACACCCTGCTCTTCGCCGAGTTCCGCCGCCAGCTCGACGCCCTGAGCGCCACGACCGGCAAGAAGTACCTGCTCACGGCCTTCACCCCGGCGGACCCGGCGAAGATCGAGGCCGGCTGGGACATCACCACCAAGGACGGCACGCCCAGCGTCTTCGACTACATGGACTTCGCCAACGTCCAGGGCTACGACTTCCACGGCTCCGGCAGCGACAACAGCTGGGAGCCGAACCGCACGGGCCACCAGGGGAACCTCTACCAGGACGCGGGGGACCCGTACACGACGAAGTTCAGCGTGGACAAGACCGTCCAGGCCTACCTCGACGCTGGCGTCGACCCGAAGAAGGTCGTGCTCGGGCTCGCCTTCTACGGCCGCGGCTGGCAGCAGGTCGCCGACGGCGGCGCGCACGGCGTCTGGCAGACCGCGAACGGGGCGGCGCCCGGCCAGTTCCCGGAGGAGGCGGGGACGCGCGGCTACGACAACCTGATCGCGTCGGTCGCGGGCCTCACGGTCTACCACGACGAGCAGTCGGTCGCCACGTACGGCTATACCGGCAACAACGGGCAGTGGTGGACGTTCGACGACGTCTGGTCGATCGGCAAGAAGACGGCCTGGCTCAAGCCGAAGGGCCTGGGCGGCGTGATGATCTGGGAGATGTCGGGTGACAGCGGCACGCTGATGACGGCAGTCGACAACGGCTTGCGTTCCTGACCGGCAAAAACGCCGGCCGGGCTTGATATATCAAGCCCGGCCGGCGTTTGAGCCACAGGAAGTCACGCCACGTTCACCCGCTGGCCGGGAGGGGCGGCCTCCAGCCAGGCCAGGAAGCCTGTGAGGGCATCCTCGCTCATCGCGAGCTCAAGCCGCGTCCCCTGATGCAGACAGATCAGCACGACGGCGTCGGACAGCAGCGCGAGCTCCTCGTCGCCCTGCGGCGACCGCCGCTCCAGCACCTCGATCGACGCCCGCTCCAGCAGCCTCCGCGGCCGCGGCGCGTACGAAAAGACCCGGAACCATTCGATCCGGTCGCTGTTGTAGCGGGCGACGCCGTAGACCCAGCCCTTGCCGTCCGGCGCGGGGCCCTGCTCCGGGACGTTCCAGCGCAGACTGCAGTCGAACGTGCCGCCGGAGCGCTGGATCAGCCGTCTCCGCAGCCCGAAGACGAAGAGCCCCACCAGCACCAGCAGGACGACGACGCCGCTCACGAGCAGAGCGAGGACCATCTCCACCGACCTCCTCGCATCATCTAGAGCAACGGGCTTGTATTGCCTCAGCCGCGGACCGCCCTGGAATGTTCCAGTGCGGTCCGCGGCTGAGGGACGAACTCATCGGGCCGTGGGCTAATGCCCCGCGACCGCTCGCAGCCGGACCTCGGCGCGCCGCTCGGCGGCGGCGTCCGCCCCCGACTTGGCGCGCTCAAGGGCCCGCTCCGCACGCTTGACGTCGATCTCGTCGGCGAGCTCCGCGACCTCGGCGAGCAGCGAGAGCTTGTCGTCCGCGAACGAGATGAAGCCGCCGTGCACAGCGGCGACGACGTTGCCTTCGGCGGTCCGGATGGTCACCGGACCGGACTCCAGCACACCGAGCAGCGGCTGGTGGCCGGGCATGACGCCGATGTCACCCGATGTGGTACGCGCGATGACCAGAGTGGCCTCGCCGGACCAGACGCTTCGGTCCGCCGCGACCAGCTCGACGTGCAGCTCAGCAGCCAACGTGGCTCCTCGGGTCTTCACCTGCCGGGCGCGGCAGGTGTTGGGTCAAAGAATAGGGGACGTGGCTGCCGGGGGCGGGAGCGCCCCGCCCCCGGCAGCGATGAGCCACGGGGCTCAGGAGACGCCCAGCTCCTTGGCGTTCTTCTTCAGGTCCTCGAGACCACCGCACATGAAGAAGGCCTGCTCGGGGAAGTGGTCGTACTCACCGTCGCAGATGGCGTTGAACGCCGCGATGGACTCGTCCAGCGGGACGTCGGAGCCGTCGACACCGGTGAACTGCTTCGCCGCGTGGGTGTTCTGCGACAGGAAGCGCTCGACGCGACGGGCGCGGTGGACGACCAGCTTGTCCTCTTCGCCCAGCTCGTCGATACCGAGGATCGCGATGATGTCCTGGAGGTCCTTGTACTTCTGCAGGATCCCCTTGACGCGCGAGGCGGCCTCGTAGTGGTCCTGGGAGATGTAGCGCGGGTCCAGGATGCGGGACGTCGAGTCCAGCGGGTCCACCGCCGGGTAGATGCCCTTCTCCGAGATCGGACGCGACAGAACCGTCGTGGCGTCCAGGTGGGCGAAGGTGGTCGCCGGGGCCGGGTCGGTCAGGTCGTCCGCGGGGACGTAGATCGCCTGCATCGAGGTGATCGAGTGACCACGGGTCGAGGTGATGCGCTCCTGCAGGATGCCCATCTCGTCCGCGAGGTTCGGCTGGTAACCCACCGCGGAGGGCATGCGGCCCAGCAGCGTGGAGACCTCGGAACCGGCCTGGGTGAAGCGGAAGATGTTGTCGATGAAGAACAGCACGTCCTGCTTCTGCACATCGCGGAAGTACTCCGCCATGGTCAGACCGGCCAGGGCGACGCGCAGACGGGTGCCCGGCGGCTCGTCCATCTGACCGAAGACCAGCGCGGTCTTGTCGAGAACGCCGGCCTCCTCCATCTCCACCATGAGGTCGTTGCCCTCACGGGTGCGCTCGCCGACGCCGGCGAAGACGGAAACGCCCTCGTGCAGCTTGGCCACACGCATGATCATTTCCTGGATCAGAACGGTCTTGCCGACACCGGCGCCACCGAACAGACCGATCTTGCCGCCCTTGACGTACGGGGTCAGCAGGTCGACGACCTTCAGGCCGGTCTCGAACATCTCGGTCTTGGACTCGAGCTGGTCGAAGGCCGGGGCCTTGCGGTGGATGGACCAGCGCTCGGCGTCGGCCACCGAGGACGGGTCCTCGTTGAGGACCTGGCCCAGGGTGTTGAACACCTTGCCCTTGGTCACGTCACCGACCGGGACGGTGATGCCCGTGCCGGTGTTGGTCACCGGGGCCTGGCGGACCAGGCCGTCGGTGGGCTGCATGGAGATCGCGCGGACCAGGCCCTCGCCCAGGTGCTGGGCGACCTCGAGGGTCAGGGTCTTGCGACCGCCCTCCTCGGCCGGGTCGTCGACCTCGACGTGCAGAGCGTTGTAGATCTCCGGCATCGCGTCGACGGGGAACTCCACGTCGACGACGGGGCCGATGACCCGCGCGACGCGGCCCGTGGCGGCGGCCGTCTCAACAGTGGTCGTCATTAGTTGTCACTCCCCGCGGTCGCGTCGGCCAGGGCGCTCGCGCCACCGACGATCTCGCTGATTTCCTGGGTGATGTCGGCCTGTCGGGCCGCATTGGCAAGCCGCGTGAGCGACTTGATGAGCTCTTCCGCGTTGTCGGTCGCGGACTTCATCGCACGGCGGCGGGCCGCGTGCTCGGAAGCGGCGGCCTGCAGCAGCGCGTTGTAGATCCGGGACTCCACGTACCGCGGCAGCAGTGCGTCGAGGACCCCTTCGGCCGACGGCTCGAAGTCGAACAGCGGCAGGATCCGGCCCGGCGTCCCCTCCTGCTCCGCGGGAGCCGCATCGAGGCTCAGCGGCAGCAGGCGGTTGTCGACCGGCGTCTGCGTCATCATCGAGACGAACTCGGTGAAGACGATGTGCAGCTCGTCCACGCCGCCCTCGGCCGTGTCCTGCTGAACGGCCTCGATCAGCGGACCCGCGATGCGCTTGGCGTCGGCGTAGGTCGGGCTGTCCGTGAAGCCGGTCCAGGACTCCTTCACCGGGCGCTCCCGGAAGCCGTAGTACGCGACGCCCTTGCGGCCGACGATGTACGTGACGACGTCCTTGCCCTCGGCCCGGAGGCGCTCGGTGAGCGCCTCCGCCGCCTTGATGGCGTTCGAGGAGTAGCCGCCGGCCAGACCGCGGTCGCTCGTGACGAGCAGCACCGCGGCCCGGACCGGGTTCTCCGCCTCGGTGGTCAGGGCGTGCTTGGTGGTGGAGCCGGTGGCAACCGCGGTCACTGCCCGGGTGAGCTCACTGGCGTACGGAGTCGATGCGGCCACCTGGCGCTGCGCCTTGACGATGCGCGAGGCGGCGATCATCTCCATCGCCTTGGTGATCTTCTTGGTCGCGGAGACGGACTTGATCCGCCTCTTGTAGACCCGGAGCTGGGCACCCATGCTCAGCCCTCGCCCAGCAGCTTGCCGTCCGAGGTCTCGAACTGCTGCTTGAAGGACGCGATGGCGTCGCCCACGGCCTGCAGCGTGTCGTCGGACATCTTGCCGCCCTCACGGATGGAGGTCATGAGGCCCTTGTGCTCGCGGTGCAGGAAGTCCAGCAGCTCGCGCTCGAAGCGGCGGATGTCCTCGACCGGGACGTCGTCCATCTTGCCGGTGGTGCCGGCCCAGATGGAGACGACCTGGTCCTCGGTGGAGTACGGGGCGTACTGCGCCTGCTTCAGCAGCTCGACCATGCGCTTACCGCGCTCCAGCGAGGCCTTGGAGGCGGCGTCCAGGTCGGAACCGAAGGCGGCGAAGGCCTCCAGCTCACGGAACTGGGCGAGGTCCACGCGGAGCCGGCCGGAGACCTGCTTCATGGCCTTGTGCTGGGCGGAGCCACCGACACGGGAGACCGAGATACCGACGTTCAGGGCCGGGCGCTGGCCGGCGTTGAACAGGTCGGACTCCAGGAAGCACTGGCCGTCGGTGATGGAGATGACGTTGGTCGGGATGAACGCCGAGACGTCGTTGGCCTTGGTCTCGACGATCGGCAGACCGGTCATGGAACCGGCGCCCATCTCGTCGGAGAGCTTGGCGCAGCGCTCCAGCAGACGCGAGTGCAGGTAGAAGACGTCACCCGGGTAGGCCTCACGGCCCGGCGGGCGGCGCAGCAGCAGGGACACGGCGCGGTAGGCGTCGGCCTGCTTCGACAGGTCGTCGAAGACGATCAGGACGTGCTTGCCCTGGTACATCCAGTGCTGACCGATGGCCGAGCCGGTGTAGGGGGCGAGGAACTTGAAGCCCGCCGGGTCGGACGCGGGGGCCGCGACGATCGTCGTGTACTCCAGCGCACCGGCCTCCTCCAGCGCGGCGCGCACGGAGGCGATGGTCGAGCCCTTCTGGCCGATGGCGACGTAGATGCAGCGGACCTGCTTCTTCGGGTCGCCCGTGCGCCAGTTGTCGCGCTGGTTGATGATCGTGTCGACGGCCAGCGCGGTCTTGCCGGTCTGGCGGTCACCGATGATCAGCTGACGCTGACCGCGGCCGACCGGGGTCATCGCGTCGACGGCCTTGTAGCCGGTCTCCATCGGCTCGTGGACCGACTTGCGCTGCATGACCGTGGGGGCCTGCAGCTCAAGGGCGCGCCGGCCCTCGGTCGCGATCTCGCCGAGGCCGTCGATCGGGTTGCCCAGCGGGTCGACGACGCGGCCGAGGTAGCCCTCGCCGACCGCGACGGAGAGCACCTCACCGGTGCGCTGCACCGGCTGGCCCTCCTCGATGCCGCTGAACTCGCCGAGGACGACCGCACCGATCTCGCGCTCCTCGAGGTTGAGGGCGAGACCGAGGGTTCCGTCCTCGAACCGCAGCAGCTCGTTCGCCATGGCCGAGGGAAGGCCCTCGACCTTAGCGATGCCGTCGCCGGCAACGCTGACCGTACCGACCTCCTCGCGCGAGGCCGCGTCCGGCTTGTACGCCTGGACAAAGTTCTCCAGCGCGTCCCGGATCTCCTCCGGCCGGATCGTGAGCTCCGCCATCTGGGTTCCCTGCTCTCCTTGTTGGGCCCGAAGTATTTCTTCTCCGGAGGCCGGTTCCCGCAGCTTGCGCTGCTGGCCCCCGGAGGACACCGTCGGCCCAACTCGGGCCGTCAGTCATGCTCTTGAGTTGGTGGCTGTCAGCCGGCCATCCGCCGGTCCGCCTCGGCGAGGCGGTCCGCGATGCTGCCGTTGATGACCTCGTCGCCGATCCGCACCTGCACACCGCCGAGGATCTCGGGGTCGATGTCCAGGTTGAGGTGGACACGGCGCCCGTACAGCTTGGCGAGGGCGTCGCCGAGCCGCTGCTTCTGGGCGTCGCTCATCGGCACCGCGGACGTGACCACCGCGACCACCCGGTCCCGGCGATCCGCTGCCAGCTTGGAGAGGGCGTTCAGCCCCGCCTCCAGGCTACGGCCCCGCGGCTGTGCCACAAGACGGACGACGAGACGCTCGGTGACCGGATTCGCCCGGCCCCCCAGCAGCTCCCGCACCAGCGCGGCCTTGGCCGAGCGGTTCGCGACCTTGTCCGTCAGCGCGGCCCGCAGCTCGGAGCTGGAGGCGACGATCCGGCCGAAGCGGAACAGCTCGTCCTCGACGTCGTCCAGGACACCGGCGCGCTCGGCGGCGATGAACTCGGCGCCGGAGGCCAGCTCCTCGATGGCGTCCACCAGGTCGCGCGAGCGCGACCAGCGGGAGCGGACCATCCCGGAGACCAGGTCGGCGCACTCGCCGCCCACCTGGCCGCCGAGCAGCCGCTGGGCCAGCTGGGACTTGGCCTCGCCCGGCTGCGCCGGGTCGGTCAGGACCCGGCGCAGCGAGACCTCGCGGTCCAGCAGCGCGGTGACCGCGGCCAGGTCCTCGGCGAGCTTCGCCGCGTCCACGGACGTGTTGTCCGCCAGCGCGTCGAGGCGCTCACGTGCGGAGGCCAGCGCCTCCCGGCTCGCTCCGCTCATCGGTTCGCCTCTGCCTTCGTCGCACCGGCCGCCGCCTTGGCCTCGAGGTCGTCGAGGAAGCGGTCGATGGTCCGGCTCTGCCGGGCCGCGTCCGCGAGGGACTCGCCGACGATCCGGCCGGCCAGGTCGCTGGCGAGCTTGCCGACGTCCTGGCGGAGCGAGGCCGAAGCGGCCTTGCGGTCGGCCTCGATCTGGGCGTGACCGGCAGCGATGATCTCCTCGCGCTGACGCTCACCCTCGGACCGCATCTCTGCGATCATCGACGCACCCTGCTCCTGCGCCTCCTGGCGCATGCGGGCGGCCTCATGGCGGGCGTCGGCGAGCTGGGCCCGGTAGTCCTCGAGCACCTGCTGCGCCTCGGCCTGGGCGGCCTCGGCCTTCTCCATGCCGCCTTCGATGGCCTCGCGGCGCTCGTCCAGAGTCTGGTTGATCTTCGGGAGGAGCTTCTTGCCGAGGAAGATGAAGACGATGGCGAAGGCGATCAGGCCGATGACGAGCTCTGGGAGCGGGGGCAGGAGCGGGTTCTCCAGCTCCCCCTCGCTCGCCAGGACTGCCAGGGGATTCACATCAATGCCTTCCGTCGAAAACAGTGGTCGTCAGGCTGTGATCAGGCGGACGGGTAGACGAACGGCATGACCAGACCGATCAGGGCGAGCGCCTCACAGAAGGCGAAGCCGAGGATCTGGTTGGCGCGGATCAGGCCGGCGGCCTCGGGCTGGCGGGCCAGGGCCTGGGTGCCGTTACCGAACACGATGCCGACGCCGACGCCGGGGCCGATCGCGGCCAGGCCGTAGCCGATCGAGCCCAGGTTGCCCTTGATCTCGACACCAGCGGCGATGGTCTGGAGAGCAGCAGACATGCTCGTTCTTCCTTCTCTTTCACGGACCGGTGGGGGTTGGCCACCGGACGACTGTTGGTCTGGGGAGCGGGGGTGCTCAGTGGTGCTCTGCGAGCGCGCCCTGGACGTAGTTGGTGGCCAGCAGCACGAAGACGTACGCCTGGACGGCCTGGATGAAGAGCTCGAAGGCGGTCATCACGACGGTCATCACGAAGGACACACCGGCGTAGGCGATCCCGATCCCGTTCAGCAGGTACCAGCTGGCGATGGTGAACATCAGGATCAGCAGGTGACCGGCGAACATGTTGGCGAAGAGCCGCACCGCGTGGGTGAAGGGGCGGATGATCACGTTCGAGAAGAACTCGAGGATCACCGCGAGCGGGAGGATCGGGCCCAGCGACTTGTCGTAGCCGGTGATGTTCTTGAGGCCGCCGACGAAACCGTGCTTCTTGAACGTCAGGTACATCCACAGGACGTAGACGATCAGGGCGAGCGCCGCCGGGAAGGCGATGATCGACGTCACCGGGAACTGGGCGACCGGGATGATCGACCAGAGGTTCATGATCCAGACGAAGAAGAACAGCGAGACCATGAAGGGGACGTACTTCTCGCCCTCCTTCTTGCCGAGCGAGTCGTAGACGATGCCGCGGCGCACGAAGTCGTAGCCCGCCTCACCGACCATCTGCAGCTTGCCGGGGACCACCTTGGCCCGGCCGAAGGCCGCCCAGAAGAAGCCGATGACGATGACCGTGGTCAGCACGGCCAGCAGCATGGGCTTGTTGAACTCGATCCCACCGACGGTGAAGAGCGGCTCGAAGAGGAAGGAGTTCAGGCCTGGGGCCGGGAAGCCGCACCCATCGAAGATGTGGCAATTGGTCTCGAAGGCGAGCATCTCGTTAGCACTCACCGCGAGCTCCTTCAGCGTGGCGCATAGGTACGGCAACCTCGTTGTGTCGGCACGGCTCGAAGCCGCGGAACGGCACTGGACTGGTCTTGCGGATGGGGGGGCGGGTGATCGGCGTGGCGCCGGTCGCGGGCATCAGCTGCATGGACTGCCGATTCCGTCCCGGGAAACTCGGGTGTTCAGCTGCCTGCGCCCACTGTGCCTCAGATGGCACCGGACGATAGCAGGTGAGCGCCGGCACCTTTATCGCGGCCCTACCGGTCACGTCGGAGACCCGGCGGGGGCGGACTTCTGCGCCTCGGCGGATTCCGGATCGACGTAAAGGATCTTGGCCTTCAGATACGCCCGGGTCTGCGCGGCGGTCCACACGAGGACCGCGCCGAGCAGCGCGAAGGCGAACGCCCGGGTGTTGAACAGCGACGTGTCCCGGAAGACCGCGAGAACGACCGCGGAGATCAGGAACTGCGTCACGTAGAGCACCAGGCCCATGGCCTGGAACAGGTGCGGGAAGGACTTGGCCGTGCGCTGGAGAACGAAGAGCCCCAGGGCCATCACGCCGCCCGCCACGAGGGTGCCGACGACGGCGCCGAGCGCACCCTTGCCGCCGGCGAGCACGCCGCCCAGCACGGCGGCGATGACGCCTGCCACGGCGGTCGGGACGGCGCACTGCAGGAGTGTTCGGGCGTCGTTGGACTGCATGAAGGGTTTCTCCGGCGATGAGGTCGGAAGCAACGATTCGTCGTGGACGAGCGTATCCCCGGAAATGCTCACGGCTTGCGACGAAGGACCGCCGCACTACGGTCCATCGGCTCTAGCACCGGGTTTCGTGAACGGTATCACAAACTATTTGATGAGGTCTTTACCTACATCGTGTGCCGGACGTCACACGCAAGGGTCACGTCGCTGGTCAGGGCGCTGACGAAGGGCCGGTTCTCTGGTAGGGGCACCCGGATTTCAGCTGTTGCTGGTGATCCTGCTGAAACGGGAGCGGTCCCCGATGGCGGTGGCGCCGTGGATGCCGGCCGGCACGGGCTCGCGCTGCTCTCCGGGCTCCTGCCCCTGCTCCGGCTCCGCGGCCACCGCCGCGGCCGGCTCCGCGGCCACGACCTTGCGGCGGCGGTAGCGCGGCGGCACGAACGCCTCGGCCCAGCGCGGGGCCCGCGGCTTGAAGCGCGGCAGCAACAGGAGGACGAGGCCCGCCGCGCTCAGCGCGACGATCAGCAGCAGGATCCAGGTGCTCGCCGAGTGCACGGAGTAGGCGACGGTGCCGAAGGCGATGAGCCCCGACCAGAAGTACATGATCAGCACCGCACGGCTGTGCGAGTGTCCGATCTCCAGCAGCCGGTGGTGCAGGTGACCGCGGTCCGCGGCGAACGGCGACTGGCCGTTCCACGTGCGCCGCACGATGGCCAGCAGGAGGTCGGCGACCGGCACCGCGATCACCGTCAGCGGCAGCAGCAGCGGGATGTAGACCGGCACCGTCGCGTGCACGACGGCGCGCTCCGAACCGCCCGTGAAGGCATTGAGCACATCGGGGTCGACCTGGCCGGTGATGGAAATGGCGCCCGCGGCCAGCACCAGGCCGATGAGCATCGAGCCGGAATCGCCCATAAAGATGCGTGCAGGATGCATGTTGTGCGGGAGGAATCCCAGGCACATGCCCATCAGGATCGCGGCGAACAGCGTCGCGGGAGCGGCCGCCTCCACGTTGTGCCCGAACCAGAGCCGGTAGGCGTAGAGGAAGAACGCGGCGGCGGCGATGCACACCATTCCGGAGGCCAGGCCGTCCAGGCCGTCGACGAAATTGACCGCGTTGATGGTGATGACGACGAGCGCGACGGTGAGCAGCGTGCCCTGCATCGGGGTGAGGCTGACGGTGCCCACGCCGGGCACGGGGATCCACAGGATCGTCAGGCCCTGGAGCACCATCACACCGGCGGCGATCATCTGGCCGCCCAGCTTGACCAGGGCGTCCACGCCCCACTTGTCGTCCAGCACGCCGAGGATCCAGATCAGCCCGGCGCCCGAGAGCAGCGCCCGCGGCTCGTTGTGCAGCTCGAAGACCTTGCCCAGGTTGGACAGGTGGGCCGCCACCAGCAGGCCCGCGCAGAGGCCGCCGAACATCGCGATCCCGCCGAGCCGTGGCGTCGGCTCCCGGTGCACGTCGCGCGCGCGGATCTCCGGCATCGCGCCGGCCACGATCGCGAACTTCCGCACCGGTCCCGTCAGCAGGTAGGTGACTGCCGCGGTGACGCACAGCGTCAGCAGGTATTCACGCACGGGCTGCCCCAGAGGTCGCGCTGGACATCACAGCCCCACACCATATTCGCGTCCGCCCCCGATCCGTGAATACAGCTGTAGACGTACGGCCACCCGCGATGGTTGCAGCCGTCAGATGTGGCCGGGATAAGGAGCGTAGGGCGGGAAGCCCGCCGCGAGCCTGCCGCGGGCCGTGGAGGCCTCCAGGGCGAGCCGCGAGACGTCCGCGGTGATGAGATGCGTGTCGGTGCCGCCCGTCGTCACAGAAAGGCCCTCAGCGGCCAGGACGGCGGCAAGGACGCGCGCGTTGGCGACCACCTGATGGGCGTACGCGGCGAAGGCCGGCGTCGCCGCCTCCCCGAACGCCACCGCCTTGGCCGCGACGGTGTGCATCTGCGCCCCGCCCTGCGTGAACGGGAAGACCGCCCGGTCGATCCGGCTCGCCAGCTCCGCGCGGCACAGGATCATCCCGCCGCGCGGCCCGCGCAGCACCTTGTGGGTCGTCGCGCACACCACGTCGGCGTACGGGACGGGGCTCGGCGCCGCTCCCCCGGCGACCAGCCCGATCGGGTGAGCGGCGTCCGCGATCAGGAGGGCACCGACGTCGTCGGCGATCTCGCGGAAGGCCGCGTAGTCGGGGTGGCGCGGATACGAGATCGAGCCGCAGACGATCGCCGCGGGCCGGTGCTCGCGGGCCAGGGCCTGCACCCGGTCGTAGTCGATCAGGCCGTTGTCCGGGCGGACGCCGTAGCCCACGAAGTCGTACCAGCGGCCGGAGAAGTTGGCCGGGGAGCCGTGGGTGAGGTGGCCGCCGTGCCGCAGGCCCATCGCGAGCACCGTGTCGCCGGGGTCCAGCAGCGCGGCGTAGGCGGCGAGCATCGCGGCGGAGCCCGAGTGGGGCTGCACGTTGGCGTGCTCGGCGCCGAAGAGGGCCCTCGCGCGGTCGGCCGCGGTGCGCTCGGCCAGGTCGACCAGCTCGCAGCCGCCGTGGTGGCGGGCGCCGGGATAGCCCTCGGCGTACTTGTTGGCCAGCGGGGAGCCGAGGACGGCGAGGACGGCGGGCGAGGTGAAGTTCTCGGCGGCGATCAGCTGGAGGCCCTCCGCCTGGCGGCGGGCCTCGCCGAGGACCAGCTCGGCGAGCTCCGGGTCCTGCCGCGTCAGCAGGTCCAGGCCGCTCCATGCCGGCGGCGCGGCGGGGATGCCCTGGGTGGTCGGTGAGGTGACGGACATCGGGGGCTCCGGGCGTTGCGGAGGTTTACCCCTAATGTAGGCCCGCCGCACCTCGGATGTCCGGTTTGCCCGGCAGCTGCCCAGTGCGGGTGCCTCGTGGCCGGTCGCGCAGTTGGCCCGCGCCCCTCAGGGGCGCGGTACGCCCGTCAGGGCCGTGACGACCGGGTCCAGGGCCTGGTCGATCTCCGCGCCGATGGAGCGGAAGAAGGTGATGGGCGCGCCGTAGGGGTCGTGGACCTCGTCCGCCTCGGCGTTCGGGGCCAGCAGCCAGCCGCGCAGCGCGGCCGCGGCCTGCACGAGGGCGCGGGCGCGCTCGACCACGCCGCCGGCCCGCTCGGGGTCCGGGAGCGTCGCCGGGTCTATGGCCCGCACCAGCCGGGTGAACTCCTTCAGCGTGAAGGTGCGCAGCCCCGCCGAGTGGCCCATGGAGATGACCTGGGCGCGGTGGTCGCGGGTGGCGGTCAGGACCAGGTCGGCGCGGATGACGTGCTCGTCCAGCAGCTCCCGGCCGGTGAACCCGGCGGGGTCGGCGCCGAGGTCCGCGAGGACGGTGGCGGCGTGCGCCTCCATCGGCGCGCCCTCGTGGCCCCAGGTCCCCGCGCTCTCCACCACCAGGCCGCCCGCGAAGGGGTCGCCGAGGCGGTCGGTGAGCGCGTGGCGGGTCAGCCGCTCGGTGATGGGCGAGCGGCAGACGTTGCCGGTGCTGACGTGGAGGATGCGGAAGGTGCCGGCCTCGGCCGCCGTGTCCGGTCCCGCTATGCCACGCCCCTGCGGGGCGATCAATTCGCCACCTCGAGGTCGGGTACCACCTCGCGGAGCTGCTCGGCGCTGATCGCGCCGGCGCGCAGCAGGACGGGCACCTTTCCGGTGACGTCCACGATGGAGGACGGCACGTCGGCGGGGGTGGGGCCGCCGTCGAGGTAGACGGAGACGGAGTCGCCGAGCATCTCCTGGGCGGCGTCGCAGGACTGCGGCGCCGGGTGGCCGGTGAGGTTGGCGCTGGAGACGGCCATCGGGCCGAACTCGGTGAGCAGCTCGATGGCGACCGGGTGCAGCGGCATCCGGACGGCGACCGTGCCGCGGGTCTCGCCCAGGTCCCAGGTCAGGGAGGGCTGGTGGGTGGCGACGAGGGTGAGCGCGCCGGGCCAGAAGGCGTCGACGAGCTCCCAGGCCTGCTCGGAGAAGTCGGTGACGAGCCCGTGCAGGGTGTTCGGGGAGCCGACGAGGACGGGCGAGGGCATGCCGCGGCCGCGGCCCTTGGCCTGCAGGAGATCGCCGACGGCCTCGCTGCTGAAGGCGTCCGCACCGATGCCGTACACGGTGTCGGTGGGCAGCACGACCAGCTCGCCGCGGCGCACCGCGGCGACGGCCTCGCGCAGGCCGGTCTTGCGGTCGGTCGCGTCGCTGCAGTCGTATCGCCGTGCCATCACATCTCCTTCGCGAAGCGCTTGCTGTACGGGGTGGGTGCCGGTGTGCCGGTCACGCGGTCGCCCTGCGGGCCGTGGCGAACCGCGGGCGCTTGTTGAGGTCGGGGTGGTCGGCCGCGTCGGCCCAGCCCTTCTCCTCGGTGAAGATCCACGGGACCTGCCCGCCCTGGGTGTCGGCGTGCTCGATGACGACGACGCCGCCCGGGCGGAGCAGCCGGTGGGCGGTGCGCTCGATGCCGCGGATGGCGTCGAGGCCGTCCTCGCCGGAGAACAGGGCGAGCTGCGGGTCGTGGTCGCGGGCCTCGGGGGCGACGTACTCCCACTCGGTGAGCGGGATGTACGGGGGGTTGCTGATGACGAGGTCGACCTGGCCGTCGAGCTCGGGCAGCGCGGTGAGGGCGTCGCCGTGGTGCAGGGTGACGCGGGAGCCCTCGGTGTTCTTGCGGGCCCAGCCGAGGGCGGTCTCGTCCAGCTCGACGGCGTGCACGCGCGAGCGGGGGACCTCCTGGGCGAGGGCGAGGGCGATGGCGCCGGAGCCGGTGCACAGGTCGACGATCAGGGGTTCGACGACGTCCATGGCCCGGACGGCGTCTATGGCCCAGCCGACGACCGACTCGGTCTCGGGGCGGGGCACGAACACGCCGGGGCCGACCTGGAGCTCCAGGTAGCGGAAGAAGGCGCGGCCGGTGATGTGCTGGAGGGGCTCGCGGGCCTCGCGGCGGGCGACGGCCTCCCAGTAGCGGGCGTCGAAGTCGGCGTCCGCGACCTGGTGCAGCTCACCCCGCTTGACGCCGTGCACGAAGGCCGCGAGCTCCTCCGCGTCGAAGCGCGGAGAAGGTACGCCGGCGTCGGCCAGCCGCTGAGTGGCTTGCGCCACTTCGGCGAGCAGCAGATTCACAGTGGTCCTCTCGCGTCTTCGTGTCGTCGTCCCCGGCCGGTGGCCGGCCCTCCCGGGAGGGCCGGGCCGGCGGTCGCGGACGGTTGCGGCGGTCTTCGGTCAGCTCGCGGCGGCGAGCTTGGCGGCGGAGTCGGCGTCGACGCACGCCTGGATCACCGGATCCAGCTCGCCGTCGAGCACCTGGTCCAAGTTGTACGCCTTGAAGCCGACCCGGTGGTCCGAGATGCGGTTCTCCGGGAAGTTGTACGTGCGGATCTTCTCGGAGCGGTCGACGGTGCGGACCTGGCTGCGGCGGGCGTCGGCGGCCTCGGCCTCGGCCTTCTCCTGGGCCGCGGCGAGCAGCCGCGAGCGCAGGATGCGCAGGGCCTGCTCCTTGTTCTGGAGCTGGCTCTTCTCGTTCTGGCAGGAGGCGACGACGCCGGTCGGCAGGTGGGTGATGCGCACCGCGGAGTCGGTGGTGTTGACCGACTGGCCGCCGGGGCCGGAGGAGCGGTAGACGTCGATGCGCAGGTCGTTCATGTTGATCTCGACGTCGACCTCCTCGGCCTCGGGCGTGACGAGCACGCCGGCGGCGGAGGTGTGGATGCGGCCCTGGGACTCGGTGGCGGGCACGCGCTGGACGCGGTGGACGCCGCCCTCGTACTTCAGGCGGGCCCAGACGCCCTGGCCGGGCTCGGTGGCGCCGTTGCCGCCCTTGGTCTTCACCGCGACCTGGACGTCCTTGTAGCCGCCGAGCTCGGACTCGGTGGAGTCGATGATCTCGGTCTTCCAGCCGACGCGCTCGGCGTAGCGCAGGTACATCCGCAGGAGGTCGCCGGCGAACAGCGCGGACTCGTCGCCGCCCGCACCGGCCTTGATCTCCAGGATGACGTCCTTGTCGTCGCTCGGGTCGCGCGGGACGAGGAGCAGGCGGAGCTTGTCGGTGAGCTCCTCGCGCTGCTTCTCCAGGTCCTTGACCTCGGCGGCGAAGTCCGGATCGTCGGCGGCGAGCTCGCGAGCGGTCTCGATGTCGTCCCCGGCCTGCTTCCAGGAGCGGTAGGTCCCGACGATCGGCGTCAGCTCGGCGTAGCGCTTGTTGAGCTTGCGGGCGTTGGCCTGGTCCGCGTGGACGGCGGGGTCGGCGAGCCGCTTCTCGAGGTCGGCGTGCTCGCCGATCAGTTCCTCGACTGCCTCGAACATGGGGTTTCCCTAGCTGCTGGAAGTGACGGGCCTGCTGAAGTGACGGCCTGCTGCCGTGCCTGCTGGACGACAAAGCGCCGGTCCGGTCGCCCTCGCACACGGGAGGGCGACCGACCGGCGCCTGCGGGTCGCTACTTCTTCGCGGACCCGGCGGCCTTGCCGAAGCGGGCCTCGAACCGCGCCACGCGGCCACCGGTGTCGAGGATCTTCTGCTTGCCCGTGTAGAACGGGTGGCACTCGGAGCACACGTCGGCACGGATGGTGCCGTCGGCGACGGTGCTACGCGTGGTGAACGAGGCGCCACAGGTGCAGCTGACCTGGGTCTCGACGTACTCCGGGTGGATGTCGCGCTTCAAGGGGTTCTCCTAGGTTCGGGAGGGCTCCGGGTCGTAGAGGCGGGATTGCCTTACGTGAACCGGGGCCGACGGACCAGTTTGCCAGTACTGGCCGCATCCCCCAAAACGGGAGGTCGCGGCCGGTTATTCCCGGGCGTCCGCGGCCCTGCTCAGAGCCGGTCGTACGGGACGGCCGGGCTCATTTCACCACGTCGTCGGCGCCGGTCTTGGTGCCCGCGCCGTCCTTGACCGCGTCCTCGGGGATGGGCTGGTCGGCGCGGAGCGCGTCCCAGATCCTGGTGCTCGCCTCGGCGATCGGGATCACCCGGTTGTGGTCGGCGGGGTCGTCGCCCACGGGCAGGGTCACCATGTGCATGTCCCCTGAGCCGATGCCCTTGAGGCCGTTCGCGAAGGAGTACAGCTTGTCGACGGAGGCCAGCTCGCGGTCGGTGGTGAGCGCCTTGGTGGCGGTGTCGGCGATCCCGTAGAGCTTGGTGGGGCTGGTGAACAGGCCGATCTGCTTGACCTGGTCGAGCAGGGCCTTGATGAAGGCCTGCTGCAGCTTGATCCGGCCGAGGTCGCTGCCGTCGCCGACGCCGTGCCGGGTGCGCACGAGGCCGAGCGACTGCTCGCCGTTGAGCTGGTGGGTGCCCGGCTCCAGGTTGAGGTGGCTCCACTTGTCCTTGATGGGCTTGGTCGTGGTGACCTCGACGCCGCCGAGCTTGTCGATCAGCTTCTGGAAGCCGGCGAAGTCGACCTCCAGATAGTGGTCCATCCGGATGTTGGTCATCGCCTCGACGGTCGCGACCGCGCAGGCCGCGCCGCCGACCGTGTACGCCTCGTTGAACTGGGCGGCCTTCACGGCGGGGCTCTTCTTGCCGTCGGCGGTGCGGCAGGCGGGGCGCGGGACCATGGTGTCCCGCGGGATACTCACGACGCTCGCCTTCTTGTGACCCGCGTAGACGTGGACGATCATCGCGGTGTCGGAGCGGGAGGTGCCCTCGTCCCGGCCGTAGGCGCCGTTGGCGCCGGCCCGGGAGTCGGAGCCGAGGACGAGGATGTCCTGCGAGCCGTTGTCGATGTTCTCCGGCCGGTTCTTGCCCAGGGCGGCGTTGATGTCGACGCTGCTGAGGTTGCCGTTGAACTTGTAGTAGAGGATTCCCGCCCCGGCACCGCCCACGAGGACCACGCCGGTGGCCGTCCAGGCGGCTATTCGCCAGCCCTTGCGGCGGGGGGCGGGCTTGCGGCGGCGGCCGCGCTTCCCGCCGGCACGGCGGCGGTGCGAACCCGCGGACGTGCCCCTGCTCTCCTCGGCCATGCGCTCCTCAGTCCTCCGCTGTCCCCGGGTTTCCTGCCCGGCTCGTCCCCCCTGCGCTGATTGACGGGGAAGTCTGCGACAGGGTTGCACAGCCTTTTCTGAGGACTGTCTTAGAAAGGCTCCTGCGGGCGGCTCGCCCGGCGATCTCTCCTACCCCTTGCCACCTGCGATTTCGGCCAAATGCAGGTCATCGGTTCCGGCCATTTTCAGGGCGGGCGGCTGTGGTGCATGTCTCAGAATGTCACGGGAAGATCACGGCGGGGGCGCCCGCGCCGGCCCGGCGGTGACCAGGGGAAGCGGCGGAGGGCCGGAAACGGCGGAGGCCCCCCGCCACCGAGGTGACGAGGGGCCTTTTCGAACCGCTGTTACGCGTCCGGACGCGGATCAGTCGTTGCCGTTGCCCGGGGAGGGCGTGGTCTTCGCGATCTGCATCAGGAACTCGGCGTTCGACTTGGTCTGCTTCATCTTGTCGAGCAGCAGCTCGATCGCCTGCTGCGAGTCGAGCGCGTGCAGCACCCGGCGCAGCTTCCAGACGATCGACAGCTCCTCGCCGCCCAGCAGGATCTCCTCCTTGCGGGTGCTGGAGGCGTCCACGTCCACCGCCGGGAAGATGCGCTTGTCCGAGAGCTTCCGGTCGAGCTTGAGCTCCATGTTGCCGGTGCCCTTGAACTCCTCGAAGATCACCTCGTCCATCCGCGAGCCGGTCTCGACCAGCGCGGTGGCCAGGATGGTCAGCGAGCCGCCGTCCTCGATGTTGCGCGCGGCACCGAAGAACTTCTTCGGCGGGTAGAGCGCGGTCGAGTCGACACCACCGGACAGGATGCGGCCCGAGGCGGGGGCGGCCAGGTTGTAGGCGCGGCCCAGGCGGGTGATCGAGTCCAGCAGGACGACCACGTCGTGACCCAGCTCGACGAGGCGCTTGGCGCGCTCGATGGCCAGCTCGGCGACGGTGGTGTGGTCCTCGGCCGGGCGGTCGAAGGTCGAGGAGATGACCTCGCCCTTGACCGACCGCTGCATGTCGGTGACCTCTTCCGGACGCTCGTCGACCAGGACGACCATCAGGTGGCACTCGGGGTTGTTGGTGGTGATCGCGTTGGCGATCGCCTGCATGATCATGGTCTTGCCGGTCTTCGGCGGGGCCACGATCAGACCGCGCTGGCCCTTGCCGATGGGGGCGACCAGGTCGATGATCCGGGTCGTCAGCACGCCCGGGTCGGTCTCCAACCGCATCCGGTCCTGCGGGTAGAGCGGGGTGAGCTTGCCGAACTCGGGGCGGCCGCGGCCGGTTTCGGGCGCCATGCCGTTCACCGAGTCGAGGCGGACGAGGGCGTTGAACTTCTCGCGGCGCTCGCCGTCCTTCGGCTGGCGGACGGCACCGGTGACGTGGTCACCCTTGCGCAGGCCGTTCTTGCGGACCTGGGCGAGGGAGACGTAGACGTCGTTCGGGCCGGGCAGGTAGCCGGAGGTGCGGATGAAGGCGTAGTTGTCGAGGATGTCCAGGATGCCCGCGACGGGGATCAGGACGTCGTCCTCGGAGAGCTGCGGCTCGCCGGCGAAGTCGTCGCGGCCGCGGCGGCCACGGCGGTCGCGGTAGCGCCCGCGGCGGCCGCGGCGGCCGCCCGCCTCGTCGTCGTAGCCGTCGTCCTGCGGGCCGGCCTGGGCGCCCTGCTGCGCGCCGCGGCCGTCGCGCTGCTGACGGTCGCCCTTCTGGGCGTCGTCGCCGCGCTGGCCGCGCTCACGGCGGTCGCGCTGGCCGCGCTCGCCACGGTCGCCCCGCTCGCCGCGCTCACGGCGGTCGCCCTTCTGGCCCCGCTCGCCACGGTCCTGGCGGTCGGCCTTGGCGGCCTTGCCCTCGGCGGAGTCCAGCGCGGCCTCGGCCTTGGCGGGCGAGGTCTCGACGCGCTCCTCGGTGCGGACGGCCTTCTCGGCCGGCTGGGCCTCGGCGGCCTCGGGGCTGCCGGCGGGCGCGGTGGCCCGGCGGCGCCGGCGCTCGCCGGCGGGCTGCTCGTCGCTGGACGGCTGGCCGGGGATCTCGATCTGCTGCTGGGCAGCCTTCTCGGCGGGCTTGGCCTCGGCCTTCTCGGCCGCCTCGCCCGTACGGGCCTTGGAGGTGGCACGGCGCTTCGGCTTGGTCTCGGCGGACGCGGCCGCGGTCTCGGCCTTGGCGGGCGCGGCGGAGCCTCCGGCCTGCCTCTCCTTGATGACCTCGATCAGCTGGCCTTTGCGCATGCGCGCGGTGCCCTTGATGCCGAGGCTCGAGGCGAGCTGCTGGAGCTCGGCCAGGACCATGGCGTCGAGGCCGGTGCCCGAACGGCGCCGCTTGGGGGCGGTGGCAGCACCGGTGGCAGGCGCGGCGGGAGCGTCCGTGGCGGGCGCGGAGGCATTGCCGGCTGCTCCGGCGTTCACGCCCATCAGATCGGTGGTGTCGCTCACGAAGGGGTCCTTCCCTGGAGCGGGCGTCGGCCTGTCTGGCTCGGCGACCGGTTGTGCTGTCCGGCTACGGTCTGGCGTTGCGGACCGGGCCGGGGCGGTGGTCCGCCGGTACGGCTGGTACGGCGGAAGAATCAGTTCATTGGTCCGGCGTGAAGAATGAGGTGAAGACATGGAGTATCGGCTTCACTCATGTCACCCACGCCGATTCCGGAGCGTGCTCGAAGCTGCTCAGGCAGGCTGCTCAGGCAGTTTGGGAGGCTCCCGGAAGAAAAGCGGCCCCTGATCGGGACACAGAGCACCGAGCCGATGTGGCTTCGAGTGCAGACTTGAGGTTAACACTACCGGATCCCACAAACATTCCCCCTCTCCAAGACCGGCAACCGCTATTTTTCGCGGAGCCGGGTTTCGCCCGGATTTCCGCTGTCAGGCGAGCGGCAGCACGCTCGTCCCCCCGGCGTCGAGGGTCAGCCGGTTGGCCGCCCATCCCTCGCCCGCCAGTCGTGCGACCTTGTCGGCCGCACCGCTTTCGACCAGCGCGAGGACCGTCGGTCCCGCGCCGGAGATGACCGCGGGGACGCCGTCCGCGCGCAGTCGGTTGACCAGGGCCACGCTCTCCGGCATCGCCGGGGCGCGGTACTCCTGGTGGAGCCGGTCCTCGGTGGCCGCCAGCAGCAGCTCGGGGCGCCTGGTGAGCGCCTCGACCAGCAGGGCGGCCCGGCCGGCGTTGGCCGCCGCGTCCACATGGGGGACGCTGCGCGGCAGGAGCCCCCGGGCGGTCTCGGTGAGCACCGGCCGGGACGGCACGAAGACCACCGGAACGATGGAATCCGCAGGGTCCATCCGAATGGCCCGCGCCACTCCGGCGTCCATCCACGCCAGGGTGAACCCGCCCATCAGGCATGCGGCGACGTTATCGGGGTGTCCCTCGATCTCGGTGGCCAGCTCGAGCAGCGCCGCGTCGTCGAGCTTCTCGGCCCCGCCTATGGTCACGGCGCGGGCCGCGACTATGCCCGCGCAGATGGCCGCCGAGGACGAGCCGAGGCCGCGCCCGTGCGGGATGCGGTTGGCGCAGACGACCTCCAGGCCGCGCGGCTGGCCGCCGAGCAGGTCGAAGGCGGTGCGCAGGGCACGGACGAGGAGGTGGCTCTCGTCGCGCGGGAGGGTGTCGGCGCCCTCCCCGGCGATGTCGATGTGCAGCCCGGACTCGGCCACCCGGACCACGACGTCGTCGTAGAGCCCCAGCGAAAGGCCCAGGGCGTCGAAGCCGGGGCCGAGGTTTGCGCTGGTGGCAGGGGTGCGCACGCGGACAGCGGCGGCGCGGAACGCGGGACCGGCCATCGCTCGATGACTCTCCTTGGTCTGGCCTTGGTGGGGCGTGCAACGTCCGCAAGGGCCGCGACGGCGATGCCGTGGGTCACGGCAGCGGTCTGCGACGGGGCGGAGTGAGTACAGCCTATCGAAGGAAGGTTCTGCGGCGACATAGGGCGCACGGGAGGCGCACGATGCGTGTCGCCTGCGGCGGGCTCACAATCGCCCGGAACCCGGTTGTGGGCAATCGTCCCGGCCCGGTGGTGGGCATCGCCCCGGGCCCCGGTTGTGGGCAATCGTCCCGCAGGGCGGGACGATTGCCC
>NZ_JBPQTW010000076.1:0-28289 GCF_051386535.1 Streptomyces sp. URMC 127 | reverse complement strand
CCCCCAGGGGCCGGGGGCTTGCCCCCGGGAAACGGTGAAAGGGTGGGGCCGGGGCATTTTCTTCCGCCGCGACGGCGCGCAACCGTCCTCTACGCCACCGGCGGTGCCGAACCCTCCTCGGCCACCGCCGCCGGGACAACCGCCCCGCACTCCATCGCCCGCGGCAACCGCAGCGCCGCCACCGCCCCCACCAGCAGCAACCCCGCGCTCAGCGCCAGCGTCACGTGCAGGCCGTGCACGAACGCGTCCCGCGCCGCGACCCGCAGGGCGGACCCCGCCGGTCCCCCCAGCCGGGAGGCGACCTCGTACGCCTCGCCGAGGGAGTGGCTCGCGGAGGCGCCGGCCGCGCTCGGGACGCCGGGGACGGAAGCGACGCCCGGGGCGTAGGCGGCGTTCATGACGCTGCCCAGCAAGGCGATGCCGATGCCCGCGCCGAGCTGGTAGGAGGTCTCGCCGATCGCCGCGGCGCCGCCCGCGCACTCCACGGGCGCCTCGCTGAGCATCGACTCGTACGCGCCGAAGAGCGTGGTCTCCAGCCCGAAGCCGAGGAGCACGAAGCAGCCGACGAGCACACCGGGCCGGTCGTGCAGGCCCATCGCGGTCAGCGAGGCGACGGCCGCCGCGGTCAGCACGAAGCCGAGGGCGACCATCGTGCGGGGGCCGAGCCGCTGGAGCATGCGCGAGCCGGCGAGCCCGGCGGCCATCGCGGCGAGCGTGAGCGGCAGCAGCCGCAGCCCGGTCTCCAGCGGGGTGAGCCCGAGGACGAGCTGGAGGTACTGCGCGGCGATCAGCTCCAGCCCGACGAGCGCGAGCATGGCGAGCACGATGCAGCCGACGGACGTCCCGAAGGCGGGCCGGGAGAACATCCGCAGGTCGACGAGCGGGTGGGCCCGCCGCCGCTGCCGGCGGACGAAGAGGACGAGCAGGGCCGCCCCGACGGCGCCGGGGACGATCGTGCCGAGGGAGAGCATGTCGCCGGTGCCGGCCCGCTTCACGCCGAGGACGAGCCCGAACAGCCCGAACGCGGCCATCAGCGCACCGGTCACGTCCCACGGCCCGTCGCGGGGGCCGGTCGACTCGGGCAGCAGCCGGCGGCCGACGGGCAGGGCCGCCGCCATCAGCGGGATGTTGATGAGGAAGACCGATCCCCACCAGAAGTGTTCGAGGAGGAAGCCGCCGAGGAGCGGGCCGACCGCGGCGCCCACCGCGGCGACCGCGCTCCACACGCCGACAGCGAGGGCCCGCTCGCGCCGGTCGGGGAAGACCTGGCGGAGGACCGACAGCGTCGCCGGCATGATCATCGCGCCGCCGGCGCCGAGCAGTGCGCGGGCCCCGATGAGCACTTCCGGGGTGGGGGCGAAGGCCGCGAGCGCGGAGGCGGCGCCGAAGATCCCGTAGCCGAGCAGCAGCACCCGGCGGCGGCCGACGCGGTCGCCGAGCGTGCCGAAGAGGATGAGCAGTGAGGCGCACACGAGCGGGTAGACGTCGACGATCCACAGCAGCTGGATCGCTCCGGGCCGCAGGTCCTCGGTGACGGCGGGGACGGCGACGTGCAGGACGGTCGCGTCGACGGCGACGAGGAGCAGGCTGACGCAGAGGACGACGAGGACGGTCCAGCGGCTCGCCCCGGCTCCGGCGCCGGGCCCGGACGGCGGCCGCAGCCGCTGTCCGCTCCGGTACCGCTGCCGGGGGACGCCGTCAGCCCGCGGCGGGCCGGCCGTGGTCGTCCCGGACATTCACACCTCCGTGTCGTGCGCTCGCGGCCGCCCGCCGGCCCCGGGGACTGGGGACGTGCGGCGTCGTCGGCGAGTGACTCGACAGCGTACGCGAGTCCCGGGCACGGATCCGTGTGCACCGTCACCGTCCGGGCCGATCGTGGAGGCGCTCCGGGCATGCTGGACAATTGATCGGTGACTGATCTTGTTTCTCCCGCCGGAACGGGCGCCGGGGCGGACCGCCCCCGGGCCGCCCTCCGGGCGCGTGGCGCGCTGCGCCGGGCGCTGCCCGCCCTGCTGGTCCACGCGGGGGTGCGGGCGCTGGGGATCGCGGTCCTGGCGGTGTGGGGGTACTGCGCGGGCAAGAGCCCGCACCAGCTGCTCTCGGCGCGCTGGGACTCCCTCTGGTACGCGCGCATCGCCGCGGACGGCTACGGCTACACCCTCCGCCTTCCGGGCGGCAAGGTCCATGCGGACCTGGCGTTCTTCCCGTTGCTGCCGTGGCTGGAGCGGGGCCTGTCGGCGGTCTTCCCGCTGTCGGCGGGAGACGCGGGCCTGGTGGTCAGTGCGGTGTCCTCGCTGCTGGCCGCGTGGGCGGTCTTCCTGATCGGGGAGCGGCTGTACGGGCGCCGGGCGGGTGTGGCCCTGGTGGCGCTGTGGTCGGCGCTGCCGGTCGGCATCGTGCAGTCGATGGCGTATTCGGAGTCGCTGTTCACGGCGCTGGCGGCGTGGAGCCTGTACGCGGTGCTGACGGGCCGCTGGGTGTGGGCGGGGGCGTTCGCGGCGCTGGCCGGGCTGACGCGCCCGGTGGGTGCGGCGGTGGTGCTCGCCGTGTGGCTCGGGGTCCTGACAGCGCTGCGGCGCGGGAAAGAAGGGGAGCCGCGGCGCGGGAAAGAGGGGGAGCTTCGGCGCGGGGAGGGGGGCGAGCGGCCGGCCCTGCCGCGGATGCTGGCGGGCGCCGCGCTCGCGCCGTTGGGCTGGCTCGCCTATTTCGCGTGGGTGGGCGTGCGGACGGGCAGCCCGACGGGCTATCTGGACGTGCAGGGCGGCTGGGGCAATGGCTTCGACGGCGGGCTGGCCTTCGGCTCCTTCATCGCGCAGCGGCTCTCGGGACCGGCGTTCCCCGCGGGGCTGGGGCTGCTGGTGGGGGTGGGCCTGGTGCTGTGGCTGTACGCGGTGTGCGTGCGGCAGCGCCAGCCGCTGCCGCTGCTCGGGTACGCGGGGGCCGTGCTGCTGCTGGCGCTGACGGCGAAGGGCTACTTCGGCTCGAAGCCGCGCCTGATGATGCCGGCGTTCCCGCTGCTGCTGCCGCTCGCGGTGGCCGCCGCGCGGGCACGGCCGGTGCGGGCGGGACTGACGGTGAGCACGGTGGTGCTGGTGTCGGCGGTGTACGGGGCGTTCTGGCTGCACGGCTCCGGGCCCCCGTGATCGTGTACCGTCTCCGGGCCCTCTGATCGTTTTGCGGTGATCGTCCGCGGCGCCTTCCGGGGCCCGCGGAAAACGCCGCGGAACGCCCCGGCCAATCCCCGATAAACGGCGGCGCGGAATACACAGGAAATCGGCTCCGGCGGACGGCCGGAGCGCTTGCCGAATTTCCGGTGCCGGGGTTGTCTCCGGGAATCGAATGTGGCGCATGTCATGGCTGAGACGCATTCCACATCACATCGTCATCACAAACAGGCCCGATCGGCCGAAGCTTCCTGTCACTCAATGTAACGTCGATTGAGTGCGTACCAACGACGAGCTCGTCCAAGCGGAGGAGCGCCCGACCGAGCCCGTGCGGCCGCGGATGACCCGGACCCGCCTGGGGATCTTCGTGGCGACCTCCGTGGTGTACCTGGCGATCGTGGTCGGCGTGCTCACCACGTCCTGGCCGGTGCGGTTCGACTGGCAGGTCATGCTCTTCCGGCCGTACAAGCAGTGGCCGGAGATCCACACCTTCCTCGACTACTTCGTGGTGCTGGGCCAGCGCGGCCCGACCGCCGTCGCGGTGGCCGCCTGGCTCGGCTGGCGCACCTACAAGCAGGGGACGCTGCGCCCGCTGCTGGTCCTCGGCACGTCGCTGCTGCTGCTCAACGCGACCGTGGGCGCGGCGAAGATCGGCATGGGCCGGCTCGGTCCGCACTACGCCACCTCGATCGGCTCGAACGAGATGTTCGCGGGCGGCGACATATTTCCCTCCGGGCACACCGCCAACGCCGTGGTGACCTGGGGCGTGCTGGCCTATCTGGCGACCACGCCGCGCACCCGCCGGGTGGCCTCGGTGATCGCCGCGCTCCTCGCCCTGGGCGTCGGCATGACGACGGTCTACCTCGGTACGCACTGGATGAGCGACGTGACCCTCGGCTGGACCGCGGGCCTGCTGGTGCTGCTCGCCCTGCCCTGGTTCGAGGCGCCGATGGCCCGGGCCGAGGTGTGGCTGCTGGCGCTGTGGCGCCGGGTGCGCGAGCGCGGTGCGCTGGTGCCCGTCCCCGTGGCCCCGGTGGCCGTGGCCGCCCCGCGCGCCCCGGCCGACGACGAGCAGCCGGCCCGCGAGCCGGTGGGCGTCGGGAGCCGTACGGCGGGCGTCCGCGCGGGCGAGGGCCGGCCGTACCTGCCGGCCAGGCCGCACACGGCGCGCTCGGAGCGCACCCCGGTCACCCCGACCGGCAGCCGGCGCCCGCCGAACCCCGACCGGGCACCGCGCAGCCCGCTGGGCCCGGCCACGGGCCGCGGCCGGACGGTCGGCGGCTGACGCCCGCGGGCTCACGCGCACGAACGACGGCGGCCCCGGAACCCCTTCGCGGAGGTTCCGGGGCCGCCGTCGTCCGGTCGACCGCCGTCGTCCAGTCGGCCGCCGTCGTCCGGTCAGCCGCCGTTGTCCGGCCGTCCGTTGCCGGCCGTGGTCATCCCTTCCAGCAGCGCCTCACGACGCCGCCCTCGGCCTCGAAGTTCACCCGGCCCGCCAGGTACTCCATGGTGACGATCGTGCCCGGCGCGAGGGTGCGCACGGTGGTCCAGCCGCGGGCGCGGGCCCGCTCGGCCGCGGCGGCGGTGCCGAGGCCCACGTAGGCGGTGAGGTCGTCGTCGGGGTCGGCGGGGAGGTTCGGTAGAGGTGCCATGCCCGTCACCGTAGGCGGCTCCGGCCGCCGGGCGGAAGCGGAGGGCCCGGTCGCCGGCGGGCGGGCCGCGGCACGCGGCCATGCCCCCGCCGTCCCCCGGCGGTCACACTTCTGTCACAGAGAACCCGTAGTGGTTTGCCGTGGAATCTTTCACTCCCACGGGGATTACGGCCCGGGACGGGGCGTCTTCACAAAGCGTGGGCGGGAAATGCACGCCTCCTTTTCCGAACCCCCGCCGAATACACCCCGGACGAGGGCCCGAATGAGCACAAGAGGGACCGGGCGGATATTGCGGTTCCTTGTTCACGGTCATAGGAATGCTGCGGTCCGGAAGCATCCGGAATAAGCAATTCCGAATCAGAGGCACCCTCGCGCGCCGGGCGCGGGGCGAGCATCATGGCGTGAGCCCGCAAGCCCGTCGAGGTGCACGACCGAGCGATCGAGGGAGCGCAGATGGGGACGGACACCGCGCAGGCGACCACCGGCCCGGTGCGGGAGCGCCGGCCGGGCCGGCTCGTCATCAGCTGGCTCACGACCACCGACCACAAGATCATCGGCCATCTCTACCTGATCACCTCGTTCGCCTTCTTCCTGGCCGGCGGCCTGCTGGCGATGCTGATGCGCGCCGAGCTGGCCCGGCCGGGCCTGCAGCTGATGACCAACGAGTCGTTCAACGAGGCCTTCACGGCCCACGGCACGATCATGCTGCTGCTCTTCGCGACCCCGGCCTTCGCCGGCTTCGCCAACGCGATCATGCCGCTGCAGATCGGCGCCCCGGACGTGGCCTTCCCGCGGCTCAACATGTTCGCGTACTGGCTGTACCTCTTCGGCGGCCTGATCGTGGTGGCGAGCCTGCTGATGCCGCAGGGCGGCGCCACCTTCGGCTGGACCGGCTACGCCCCGCTGAACAGCATGGTCCGCTCCCCCGGCATCGGCACCGACATGTGGATCATGGGGCTGGCGCTCTCCGGCTTCGGCACCATCCTCGGCGCGGTCAACTTCCTGACCACCATCATCGGGATGCGCGCCCCCGGGATGACGATGTTCCGGATGCCCGTCTTCACCTGGAACGTGCTCTTCACGTCGATCCTGATCCTGCTCGCCTTCCCCGTCCTGGCGGCGTCGCTGCTGGTGCTGGAGGCGGACCGGCGGTTCTCCTCGCTGGTCTTCGACTCGGCGAGCGGCGGGGCGCTGCTGTGGCAGCACCTGTTCTGGTTCTTCGGCCACCCCGAGGTCTACATCATCGCCCTGCCGTTCTTCGGCATCATCAGCGAGGTCATCCCGGTCTTCTCCCGGAAGCCGATCTTCGGCTATCTGACGCTGATCGGCGCCACCATGGCGATCACCGCCCTGTCCGTGGTGGTCTGGGCGCACCACATGTTCGCCACCGGGGCGGTGCTGCTGCCCTTCTTCTCCTTCATGTCGTTCCTCATCGCGGTGCCGACCGGCGTGAAGTTCTTCAACTGGATCGGCACCATGCTGCGCGGCTCGCTGTCGTTCGAGGCGCCGATGCTGTGGGCCGTCGGCTTCCTGGTGAGCTTCCTCTTCGGCGGCCTGACCGGGGTGATCCTCGCCTCGCCGCCGCTGGACTTCCACGTGACGGACACCTACTTCGTCGTGGCGCACTTCCACTACGTGGTGTTCGGGACGGTGGTGTTCGCGACGTTCGCGGGCTTCTACTTCTGGTGGCCGAAGCTCACGGGCAAGATGCTGGAGGAGCGGCTGGCGAAGGTCCACTTCTGGACGCTGTTCCTGGGCTTCCACCTGACCTTCCTGGTCCAGCACTGGCTGGGCGCCCAGGGCATGCCCCGCCGCTACTCCGACTACCTCGCGGCCGACGGCTTCACGGCCCTCAACACCGTGTCCACGATCGGGGCCTTCCTGCTGGGCCTGTCCAACCTGCCGTTCTTCTACAACGTCTGGAAGACCGCCAGGTACGGCAAGAAGGTCGAGGTCGACGACCCGTGGGGCTACGGCCGCTCGCTGGAGTGGGCGACGTCCTGCCCGCCGCCCCGGCACAACTTCACAGCCCTCCCCCGGATCCGCTCCGAGTCGCCCGCCTTCGACCTGCACCACCCGGAGGTGGCCCGGGCCGCCGCCCCGCAGACGGCGGAAGCGCCCGGGGCGGCCGCTCCCTGACCGTCGTTAGGACCGTCGTGAGCGGAGCCCGGGCCGGGGCGGGCGGGCTCGCTGCGGGTCAGCCCGTCACGGGCGGGCGCTCCTCGATCCGGACCGCCAGGTCGTTGTCGCCGGTGTAGTACGGGCCGGCCTGGGCGGGCGCGTACTCCGCGTCGACGGGCAGCGCGGGGTAGGCGAAGATCTGCTGCTTGTCGACCACGTCGTCGAGGAGGCGGGCGAGCCGGGCGGGCGCGGAGCCGTCCGCCGGGCACAGCCACAGGTCCCACACGTCCAGCCCGCCCCGCCACTCGGCGGCCAGCGGGGCGTAGTCCAGGGTGAAGGAGAAGTCCTGGCCGTCCTCGGCGGAGTCCTCGTCCGCCCGATTCTCCTGGTTCACCGGAGCCGTGACGACCAGGCCGGGCGCGCGGCGGCAGCGGGCCTCCACGACGGCGCCCGCGAGCCAGGCGGCCGGGTCCGCGACGCGGTAGAGGCGGCCGTGGGCGGTCAGCCCCGAGGCGTCCGGGTGGAGGTCGCCGGCCTCGGCGTGCGGGGCGCGCAGCCAGCTGCGCAGCGAGAGGTTGCCGTGCTTGGTCGCGTACGGGATGCGGACCGCGAGCGGCGAGGTGCTGGGCCCGGGTCTGCGGTCGACCAGCGATCTGAGGTCGGCGAGGCCGGGGACGAGGCGGCGGGGCTCCGCGTCGGCGAAGGCCGCGTAGACGTCCCAGCGGCCTTCGGGGAGCGCGACGGTGCTGGGCAGCACGGCGCGCAGCCGTCCCTCGCCGTCGGGCGCGAGCGGCAGGCGGACCTCCTCGGACTCGTCGTCACCGCGGCGGCGCAGGACCAGCGCGGCGGTCCAGTGGCCCGGTTCGCCGGCGCCGGGGCCGGAAGCGGGGGCGTCGAGGTCGAAGGTGAGCCCGCCCGCGGAGTCCGCGATGCAGTCGGCGCGCGGCGGTGCCGGAGCAGACACGATGGTGCTCTCCTCGGGGGTGGTGGGGCCGCCGGATCCGGCGGGGTTCGCGGGCACGGAGGGTTCGGGGTGCTCGGGGGTCATGCGGCACGCACCCGGCGCAGGGCGGAGCGGCTCGCGTCCGAGGTCTTGAAGGCGCTGCTGAGCAGGGCGCCGCGGGTGCGGTGCAGCGAGCCGCGCAGGCCGCCGCGGGCCGTCAGGTCGGCGAAGAGCCGCTCGTAGCGGCCGGCGACCTCCGCCGGGTCGAAGCGGGCGGAGCTCGCGAGCGCCGCCCGGCCCATGCGCTGCCGCAGCTCGTCGTCGTTGATCAGCTTCAGCAGCCCGGCGGCGATCTTGTCGACCTTGCCGACCGGCACCAGCAGGCCGTCGACGCCGTTGTCGATGATCTCGCCGGGGCCGTGCGGGCAGTCGGTGGAGACCACCGGCAGGCCGCAGCGCATCGCCTCGACGATCGTCATGCCGAACGACTCCAGGCTGGAGGTGACGGCACCGATGGAGCCCTTGACCCACTCGGGGTCCAGGGGGTTGGCGGGTCCCATGAGGAAGACGTGGTTGTACAGGCCGCGCTTGTCGATGAGGGCGCGCAGCTTGGCGCGCTCGGCGCCCGCCCCGTAGATCCGCAGCTTCCAGTCGGGGCGCTCGGCCACGACCTTCTCGAAGGCGCGGATCAGCACGTCGTAGCGCTTGCCGGGGGCGAGCCGGCCGGCGGCGACCACCCACTTGCCGGTGCCGTCGGCGGGGGCCACGGCCGGGGCGGGGATGCTGTTCGGCACGGCCTCGACCCGCACGCCGGGCAGCCGCATCAGCTTGCGGTAGGTCGCGGCGTCCGCCTCGGTCACGGTGGTGACGGCGTCCAGCCGCGGGTAGTGCGTGCGCAGCGTCAGCTTGAGCGGCTGGGAGTGGGTGCTCAGCGTCAGGTGCTCCTGGCCGACCCGGGCCGGGCCGCGGCGGGCCTGCTGGGCGATGTGGACGTTGAGGCCGGGGCGGGTGCCCACGACCACGTCGCAGTCCAGGGTGCGCAGGTGCTCGGCGATCCGCCGGTCGGTCAGGGCGCTGTACTGCTTGTAGCGGCCCTCGGTGGCGGGGAAGACGGCGGCGGGGCGCTCGTACTCCGGGTCGTCCCCCTCGTAGCCGGGCGTGCCCTTGCGCAGGTCGACGAGGTGGCGCAGGCGCACCTTGCCGCCGGGCGAGAAGACCGGCTCCTCGCGGTGGCGGAAGACGGAGACGATCTCCACGTCGTGCTGCTCGGCGAGGGTGCTCGCGAGGTTGAACGTGGTCCGGATCGTCCCGCCGATGCCGTACGCGTTGTGAATCAGGAATGAGATGTGCATTCGTCCCCAGCCGTGTGCCGCGGACGTTCCTTCCAGCCCGCCTACCCAGAGATTAGACCGTGCCGTAGCGCGTGAGGTTGGCCCTGATCACCAACTCGTTACGCGTGACCCCTGCCACGGATCGCCCGTTGTGCTCTTACGAACCGGGAACCCCCGTGTGATACGCACCGATATCTAGGAGCCACCCGTGCCGCGCATGCTCGACGTCAGTGACGACGTCCGCGCCGAGATCGGCGACGAAGAGGCCGAACGACTGCTGGGCGGCGACACCGCCCCGGGCAGCTACGACTGCACGTCCTGCCGCACACCGGGCGACACGGACCGGGAGCGGACCAGCACCGTGCTCTTCGTCGGCGAGGAGACGGCCGTGCTCGCCTTCGCGCACGCCGCCTGCATCCCCTCCCAGGTCGTCACGGTCTCCGAGGAACAGCTGCAGGGCGCCGTGCGCTCCATCCAGGGCGAGGGCGAGCAGGCCGGGGCGCCCCGGCTGCCGGCGCCCGCCGCCATGCCCACGCTGGAGGCCGCGCCCGACGGGCCCGTACAGGCCGAGCTGGGCGTCACCAGCGGCCTGGTGCTGATCAAGGGCGACCTGCACCCGGCGCTCGTCGTCGAGCCCCTCGGCCCGATCGCCCGCCCGGGGACCACCGGTCCGGTCGACGTCTTCCTGCCGCTGCTGATCGAGCAGGGCTTCGCGCCCGTCGCCACCGTGGAGCAGGTGCCGCCGCCCACCCCGGGCTGGTCCGTACTGCTGGCCATGGGACAGCTGCACGCGATCCTCATGCCGGGCGTCGCGGGCGCCCAGCCCAGCGCGTGGTGGCAGGCCCACCAGGCGATGCAGGTGGCCCCCGAGTGGCGCTCGGCGGTCAACAAGACCAAGCGGGTGCTGGTCTTCGCCGCGCCCGTCGGCACGATCGGCGCGCAGCCGCGGGAGGACCTGCTGCGCGAGGCCCTGGACCGGGCGGCGGCGGCCGGCCGGCTCGTCGCGGCGTCCATGCCGCTCGCGGGTATGTGACGAGCGCCGTGCACCCCGTGCACCCCGCCGGGCACGGCACGGCGGCCCATTACGGGCCGGGCCCGCATCCCCCGGGCCACGGACTCGTTGGCTCGTATGTGCACTCATACGAGCCTGCCCCGCGGATTCCGTACCCGAACCACATCCCCGGTATGCGCCCACCCCGCGACACCACCCCGCAGAGCCATCCCGTGTCGGTCACCCCGATCTACGATGCGCTCTACTCCGAGTACCGCCGCTCGTTCCGGGCCCTCCCCTTCGACCGCTCCGGCGAGGAGGACCTGAGGTTCGTGGGCTTCGGTCCGCAGCTCGGCCACGGCCAGTACGGCGGGCAGCAGGGCTACGCCGGCCAGCTGGGCTACCACGTCCCGTCGGGCTACCCCGCCGCGTGGGACACGCACTACGGGCGGGAGCGCGGCGGGCACGTGCCCGCCGCGCTGCCGCCCGCACCACGTGACGGCCGCATGCGCGGCTACTAGACGTGTCGTGGGGGTGTCCGGGCCGACCCGGACACCCCCACAGCCCGCTTACTTCTTCTTGCCGCGCTTCTCGCGCACCCGTACGGAGATGTGGATCGGCGTCCCCTCGAAGCCGAACTCCTCGCGCAGGCGGCGCTCCACGAAGCGGCGGTAGCCGGCCTCAATGAAGCCCGAGGCGAAGAGGACGAACCGCGGCGGCTTCGTGCCCGCCTGCGTGCCGAAGAGGATGCGCGGCTGCTTGCCGCCGCGGATCGGGTGCGGGTGGGCCGCGACGAGCTCGCCGAGGAAGGCGTTCAGCCGCCCGGTCGGCACGCGCGTCTCCCAGCCCGCCAGCGCCGTCTCGATCGCCGGGACCAGCTTCTCCATGTGCCGGCCGGTGCGCGCCGAGACGTTGACCCGCGGGGCCCAGGAGATCTGCTGGAGCTCGGTCTCGATCTCCCGCTCCAGGTAGTAGCGGCGCTCCTCGTCGAGCGTGTCCCACTTGTTGTACGCGATGACGATCGCGCGGCCCGCCTCGACGGCCATGGTGATGATCCGCTGGTCCTGGACGGAGATGGTCTCGCTCGCGTCGATCAGGATCACCGCGACCTCGGCCTTCTCGACCGCGGCGGCGGTGCGCAGGGAGGCGTAGTAGTCCGCGCCCTCCTGGAGGTGGACGCGCTTGCGGATGCCCGCGGTGTCCACGAACTTCCAGGTCACCCCGCCGAGCTCGATCAGCTCGTCGACCGGGTCGCGGGTGGTGCCGGCCAGCTCGTTGACGACGACGCGCTCCTCGCCGGCCACCTTGTTGAGCAGGGAGGACTTGCCGACGTTCGGGCGGCCGATCAGGGCGATGCGGCGCGGGCCGCCGACCGTGGTGCCGAAGCGCTGGGCCGGGGCCTCGGGCAGGGCCTTGAGGACCTCGTCCAGCATGTCGCCCGTGCCGCGGCCGTGCAGCGCGGAGACCGGCATCGGCTCGCCGAGGCCCAGCGACCACAGCATGGCGGCGTCGGCCTCGCCGGAGGGGCCGTCGACCTTGTTGGCGCACAGCACGACGGGCTTGCCGGCCCGGCGCAGCAGCTTGACGACGGCCTCGTCGGTGTCGGTGGCGCCGACGGTGGCGTCCACGACGAAGACGACCGCGTCGGCGGCCTCGATGGCGTACTCGGCCTGGGCGGCGACGGAGGCGTCGATGCCGAGGACGTCCTGCTCCCAGCCGCCGGTGTCGACGACCTTGAAGCGGCGGCCGGCCCACTCGGCCTCGTAGGTGACGCGGTCGCGGGTGACGCCCGGGCGGTCCTCGACGACCGCCTCGCGGCGGCCGATGATGCGGTTCACGAGCGTCGACTTGCCGACGTTCGGGCGGCCGACGACGGCGAGCACCGGCAGCGGGCCGTGGCCGGCCTCGCCGAGGGCGCCCTCGATCTCCTCGGCCTCGAAGCCCTCCTGCGCCGCGAGCTCCATGAACTCCGCGTACTCGGCGTCGCCAAGCTCACCGTGCTCGTCGCCGTGGATCTGGTCGTTCATGAAGTCCGTTCCTCGTTCGTATGGTCGGCGGACCCGCGGGTCCGCTACTAAGTCTCGTTCAGCGGCCGGTCAGCCGCTTGGCGTCCGCCAGGTGCGCGCCGAGGCGCTGCTGGATCCGGGCGGTCGCCTCGTCCAGCGCCTTGCGCGTGCGCCGGCCGCTGCCGTCGCCCGCCTCGAAGGCGTCGCCGAAGACGACGTCCACCCGGCTGCGCAGCGGCGGCAGGCCGCGCACGAGGCGGCCCTTGCGCTCGGCGCTGCCGAGGACCGCCACGGGCACGATCGGCGCGCCACTCCGCACCGCGAAGTAGGCGAGGCCGGCGCGCAGGGAGGCGAAGTCGCCCTCGCCCCGGGTGCCCTCGGGGAAGATCCCCAGCACCCCGCCGCGCTCCAGGACGCCCAGCGCCTCGGTGATCGCCGCGCGGTCGGCGCTCGTGCGGTCCACCTTCAGCTGGCCGATCCCTTCCAGGAACGGGCCGAGGGGGCCGGTGAACGCCTCCTTCTTGATCAGGAAGTGCACCGGCCGGGGCGCGGTGCCCATGAGCATGGGGCCGTCGATGTTGTGGGAGTGGTTCACGGCCAGGATGACCGGGCCCGCGGCGGGCACCCGCCAGGCGCCCAGCACGCGGGGCTTCCACAGCCCGTACATCAGGCCTATGCCGATCCGCCGGCCGACGGCGGCACCCCCCGGGGACGCGGTCACGCCGCCCGCTTCTCCTCTACGAGGGTCACCACGCACTCGATGACCTGCTCCAGCGTGAGCTCCGTGGTGTCCACCTCGACCGCGTCGCCGGCCTTGGCCAGCGGCGAGGTCTTGCGGCCGGAGTCGGCGGCGTCCCGCTTGATCAGGGCGGCCCGGGTGGCGGCCAGGTCGGTGGCCTCCTTGCCCTTCAGCTCGCCGCTGCGGCGGGCGGCCCGGGCCTCGGCGGACGCCGTCAGGAAGATCTTGAGGTCGGCGTCCGGCAGGACGGTCGTGCCGATGTCACGGCCCTCGACGACGATGCCGGCCGGCGCCGCGGCGGCGATGGACCGCTGCAGCTCGGTCAGGCGCGTGCGCACCTCCGGGACGGCGCTGACGGCGCTGACCGCGGAGGTGACCTCCTGGGTACGGATCGGGCCGGCGGCGTCGGCGCCGTCGACCGTGATGGTCGGCGCGGACGGGTCGGTGCCGGAGACGATCTCGGGCTTGCCCGCGGCCTCGGCGACCGCCGCGGCGTCGTTCACGTCGATGCCGTTGCTCAGCATCCACCAGGTGATCGCGCGGTACTGCGCGCCGGTGTCCAGGTAGCGCAGGCCGAGCTTGGCCGCGACGGCCTTGGACGTGCTGGACTTGCCCGTGCCGGAGGGGCCGTCGATGCCGACGATGACTGCTGCCGGAGCGGTCCGGGCGGCGGTTTCCACGGTGTCAGACACCTTCCTTGTGCACGGGGCGGGGTACGGGCGGCTCTTACCAGCCTCCGACAAGGTTACTGGCTCGCGGGACCGGCGACGGCCCCGCGGGGTGCGCACCGTGCGGCTACTGGCGCAGCGACCAGCCCTGCTCCCTGAGCGCCGCGCTCAAAGACGCCACCGCGCCCGGTTCGACCATGAGCTGGATCAGGCCCGCCTGCTGGCCCGTCGCGTGCTCGATGCGGACGTCCTCGATGTTCACGCCGGCCCGGCCCGCGTCGGCGAAGATCCGCGCCAGCTCGCCCGGCTGGTCGCCGATGAGGACGGCGACCGTCTCGTACGCGGCCGGGGCCGCCCCGTGCTTGCCCGGCACCCGGCTGCGGCCGGCGTTGCCGCGCCGCAGGACGTCCTCCAGGCCGGCCGCGCCCTCCTCGCGCTTGCCGTCGTCGGCGGCCTCCAGCGCGCGCAGGGCCCGTACCGTCTCGTCCAGGTCGGCGGCGACGGCGGCGAGGATGTCCGCGACGGGGCCGGGGTTGGCGGAGAGGATCTCGACCCACAGCCGGGGGTCGGAGGCGGCGATCCGGGTCACGTCGCGGATGCCCTGGCCGCACAGCCGCACGGCCGTCTCGTCCGCGTCCTGCAGGCGGGCGGCGACCATGCTGGAGAGCAGGTGCGGGGTGTGCGAGACGAGGGCGACGGCCCGGTCGTGGTCGTCGGCGTCCATGACGACGGGCACCGCGCGGCACAGGGCGACGACCTCCAGGGCGAGGTTGAGGACCTCGGTGTCGGTGTCGCGGGTGGGCGTGAGCACCCAGGGGCGGCCCTCGAAGAGGTCGGCCGTGGCGGCCATGGGGCCCGAGCGCTCGCGGCCGGCCATGGGGTGCGTGCCCAGGTAGCCGGAGAGGTCGGCGCCGAGCGCCTCCAGCTCGCGGCGCGGGCCGCCCTTGACGCTCGCGACGTCGATGTAGCCGCGGCCGAGGCCGTCCCGGATCGCTCCGGCGAGCGTGGTGGCGACGTGCGCCGGCGGCACGGAGACGATCACCAGGTCGACGGGGCCCTCGGGGGCCTCGTCCGTCCCCGCGCCCCGGGCCGCGGCCGTCCGCGCCGCGTCCGGGTCGTGGTCCCTGAGGTGGACGTGCACCCCGCGGCCCGCGAGGGCGAGCGCGGCGGAGGTGCCGATCAGTCCGGTGCCGATGACGAGGGCGGTTCTCACGGGGAGTCCTTGTGAGGTGCGTGGAGCGTGACGGAGGAGCGGGCCCGGCCAGCCTATCCAGCCGCTGCGCCGGACGGGCGGGGCGGGCGCCCTGCGGGACTGCCGGGCCCGCGTCCGGTACAACCGTGCACATGATCTACCACGTGGTGCCCCTGGACGACTGGCTGGCCGTTCCCGACCGCCCCTACTCCCCCGCGTCCCTCGCCGAGGACGGCTTCGTCCACTGCTCGCCCGACGAGGAGACGACGCTCGCCGTGGCCACGGCCTTCTACAAGGACGTGCGCGGCCCGCTGATGGTCCTCCTGATCGACGAGCACAAGCTGGACGTCCTGGTCCGCTGGGAGGCCGCCGACCCGGCGCCGCCGCCGGGCGTCGACCCCGGCACGCGGTTCCCGCACGTCTTCGGCCGCATCAACCGCGACGCGGTCGAGGGGATGATGGAGATCCAGCGCGACGAGGACGGCCGGGCGACGGGCCTGGCGGTGTGGTCGTGACGCCCGTGGGCCCGGTCTCGCTGGTCACGCAGCACACCGTCTACGCGTGCGTGACGGGCTCGCGCGCCTTCGGGCTGGCCACGGAGGCGAGCGATACGGACAGGCGGGGCGTGTACGTGGCGCCCACGCCGCTGTTCTGGGGCTTCGACAAGCCGCCGCCGCACGTGGAGGGGCCCGCGGAGGAGCAGTTCTCCTGGGAGCTGGAACGGTTCTGCGAGCTGGCGCTGCGGGGCAACCCGAACATCCTGGAGTGCCTGCACTCCCCGCTCGTCGAGCACGCCGACGCCACGGGGCGCGAGCTGCTGGACCTGCGGGAGGCGTTCCTCTCCCGCCGGGTCCACCGGACGTACGCCGGCTACGCGGCCGACCAGTGCAAGAAGCTGGAGGCGGAGGTCCGCGCGCACGGCGCGCCCGGCGCTGGAAGCCCGTCATGCACGCCCTGCGGCTGCTGATGTCCGGCCGCGACCTGCTGCGCACGGGGTCGCTCGTGCTGGACGTCGGCGAGATGCGCGAGCCGCTGCTCGCCGTACGGCGGGGCGAGGTTCCCTGGCGGGAGGCGGAGGCGTGGCTGAACCGCCTCGGCGAGGAGGCCGCCGAGGCGGCCCGCACGACCCCACTGCCCGAGGACCCGGACCGGGCGCGCGTCGAGGACTTCCTCATACGCGTACGCCGCGCCTCGGCGGGCTAGCGGGGCAGACGGGCCCGTACGACGAGCTCGTGCAGGGCGTCATACGCCTCCTGCGAGGGCTGCTCCGGCAGACGGGAGGCGGCCTGTGCGTCGTCCAGGACGGCGTGCAGCGCCTCGACGTCCTCCCGCACCCGGGCGGCATCCACGAGCTCCCCGGCCGCCCCGTGCTCGGCCTCCGCCTTGGCCGCGACCAGCTCGGCCACGTAGGCCGGCGCGTCGACCAGCCCGGTGAGCGTGGGGAGGTGGGCGACGACCTCGCCGCTGCGCATCAGGTGAATGCCGGTGAGCAGCACGCGCAGCGTGTAGAGCAGCGGCTTGAGCTCGGCCTGCTTCTCGAAGAGCCGCCACTGGGTGACGGCGAAGCCGCGGTAGTGGTGCGCGTGGTTGCGGGTGAGCACGCCGGGGGCGAGGGCGGTCAGCTCGGCGTGGACGTCCGTCGTGTGCACGACGAGAGGCGCCTCGCTCAAGCCGGTCAGATCTGCGCCCTGGCGCAGGTGCGCGCCGGGAACTGCTCGCCGCGGCGGCGCGCTGGGTGCAGGGTGCCCGCACCCTGCACCCCGCCGCGACGGCGATCAGCCGACGCGGCGGCACCCGGCGGTGCCGGACCCGGCCCAGCCCGTACGGCACCGCCGGGCCGCGCCGCGGGGGTTGCTCGCCGCGGCGGCGGAAGGGGCGTGGCCGGGTCGTCCAGCGCGCCGGCCTTGTGAGGCTGCGCCGGGGCGGGCCCGAGGGCCCGATGCCCCGGCCGGTTAGAGGTCGACCTCGCGCATGAGCATGCCGACCTCCGTGTTCGTCAGGCGGCGCAGCCAGCCCGACTTCTGGTCGCCCAGGGAGATCGGGCCGAACGCGGTGCGGACGAGCTTCTCGACGGGGAAGCCCGCCTCGGCCAGCATGCGCCGCACGATGTGCTTGCGGCCCTCGTGGAGGGTGACCTCCACCAGGTAGTTCTTGCCGGTCTGCTGGATGACGCGGAAGTTGTCCGCGCGGGCCCAGCCGTCCTCCAGCTCGATGCCGTTCTTGAGCTGCTTGCCGATGTCCCGGGGCAGGGGGCCCGTGATGGCGGCGAGGTACGTCTTCTGCACGCCGTACCGCGGGTGCGTCAGGCGGTGGGCCAGCTCGCCGTGGTTGGTGAGCAGGATGATGCCCTCGGTCTCCGTGTCGAGGCGGCCGACGTGGAAGAGCCGGGTCTCGCGGTTGGTGACGTAGTCGCCGAGGCACTGGCGGCCGTCGGGGTCCTCCATGGTGGAGACGACGCCGGCCGGCTTGTTCAGGGCGAAGAAGAGGTAGGACTGGGTGGCGACGGTCAGGCCGTCGACCTTGATCTCGTCCTTCTCGGGGTCGACCCGCAGGCCCTGCTCGGTGACGATCTGCCCGTTGACCTCGACGCGGGCCTGTTCGATGAGCTCCTCGCAGGCGCGGCGGGAGCCCATGCCGGCCCGGGCCAGCACCTTCTGCAGGCGCTCGCCCTCCTGCTCGCCGAAGGTCTTCGGCAGCTTGACCTGCGGCTTGTTGTGCCGCTCGCGGTTGCGCTCCTCGATCTTGGCGTCGAGCTCGCGCGGGCGGGCCGGCGCCGTGCGCCCGCCGCGGGCGGGGGCGCCGCTGCCGCGCCGCGGGCCGCCCTTGGCCCCGCCGCGGGCCGCCTCGCCCCGGCCGCCCGTGCGGCCGCTGGTGGCGCCGCCGCGGGTGCGCTCGGCGTCGGGGCCGACGTCGTAACGGCGCTCCTCCGGGCGCGGGCGACGGGGGCGGTCCTGCTGCCACTCGTCGCGCGGGGCGCCGGAGCGGCCGCGGCCGCCCTCGGACCGCCCGCCGCCGGAGCGCGCGCCGCCGGAACGGCCGCCGCCCGCGCGCCCGCCCCCGGACGCCGGGCGTCCTCGACCGCCCCGCTCGTCCCGGTTGCCGCTTCCGCTGTTCCTGCCGCTGCTTCGCATCAAAGTTCCGTCTTGTCGTCCGCTTCGGTGTCCGGTGCGTCCGGATCGAACGACGGCACACCTTCCTGAGTGTCGCCCTCGATCGCCTCCGCCTCGGGGAGGAAGGGCGCGAGCTCCGGGAGCTCGTCCAGGCCGCGCAGGCCCATGCGCTCCAGAAAGTAGTTCGTCGTCCTGTACAGGATCGCACCTGTTTCGGGTTCCGTCCCCGCCTCCTCCACCAGACCCCGCTGGAGGAGGGTGCGCATGACCCCGTCGCAGTTCACGCCGCGCACGGCGGAGACCTTCGAACGGCTGACCGGCTGACGGTACGCGACGACGGCGAGCGTCTCCAGCGCGGCCTGGGTGAGCCGCGCCTGCTGGCCGTCGAGGACGAACGCCTCGACGGCGTCCGCGTAGGCCGCCCGGGTGAAGAAGCGCCAGCCGCCGGCGACCTGCCGCAGCTCGAAGCCGCGGCCCTGGGCGTCGTACTCCGCCGCCAGGGCGGCCAGCGCCGCGGCGACCTCGCGCCGGGGGCGCTGCAGGACCTTGGCGAGGTGCTCCTCGCCGGCGGGTTCGTCGACGACCATGAGGACGGCTTCCAGCGCGGGCCCGAGGTCGAGGGCGGCCACGGCAGGGACCCCCGCGGGGCCTTCGTCCGTCGCTTCTGCCACTTCTGCTGCGGTCACTGTGCACTCTCCTCCGGCTCGGTCTCCGGCTCGGTCTCCGGCGCGCGGTCGAACTCGTCCGTCACCAGCGGTGCCGCCCCTTCCGCGCCCGTCCAGGACACCGTCAGCTCTCCCAGGGCCTCGTCCTGGTCCAGGGCGACCGCGCGCTCGCGGTAGAGCTCCAGGAGGGCCAGGAAGCGGGCGACGACGGTCAGGGTGTCGGGGGCGTCGCCGGTCAGCTCCCCGAAGCTCGCCCGGCCCGCGAGGCGCAGCCGGGCCACGACGACCTCGGCCTGTTCGCGGACGCTGACGAGGGGCGCGTGGATGTGGTCGACGTACACCTGCGGCGCGGGCTTGGGCCGCATGGCCTTGACGGCCAGCTCGGCGAGGCGGGCGGGCCCGATGCCGAGGACGACCTCGGGCAGCAGCTCGGCGTGGTGCGGCTCCAGGCCGACCGTGCGGGGGTGGCGGCGGGCCTCCTCGTCCAGCCGGTTGCTGAAGATCTCCGCGACCCGCTTGTAGGCCCGGTACTGCAGCAGCCGGGCGAAGAGCAGGTCGCGGGCCTCCAGGAGGGCGAGGTCGGCCTCGTCCTCGACCTCGGCGGCGGGCAGCAGCCGGGCCGCCTTGAGGTCGAGGAGGGTCGCGGCGACGACGAGGAACTCGGTCGTCTGGTCGAGGTCGAAGCCGGGGCCCATGGCGCGGATGTGCGCCATGAACTCGTCGGTGACCTTGGAGAGGGCGACCTCGGTGACGTCCAGCTTGTGCTTGGCGATCAGCTGCAGGAGGAGGTCGAAGGGCCCTTCGAAGTTGTCCAGGCGAACCGTGAACCGGCCGTCGGCCGGGGGATCCGCTGCCGCGGGGGCCGTATCCCCGGTGGCCGCTGCGGACTCCGCTGCCGCGGGGGCCGCACTCCCGGTGACCGCTGCCGCGGACTCCACTGCCGTGGCGGTTCCCGGCCGGGGCGCCTCCGCGCCTTCGGCATCCTCCGCCGCGGGCGTCTCCAGCCGGGGCGTCATCTCCTGGCCGGCCTCAGTGCCGGGCGGCACCGCCGCAGCGGGCCCGGCGTCGTCCCTCTCGCCGGCAGGCGTATCCGTGAGGGCCGGGCCCTCCTCTTCCCCGCCGGCGGGCGACCCCGTGCCGGGGCCCAGTCCCAGGCGGCGTCGGGCCGAAGAGAAAGCTGAGCGCATCAGGGGTCCAGGTGCAGGCGGAAACGGGCCGTACGGCCAGGGGGCAGGCTAGCGAGGCTAGCGCAGCGGAACCGGTCAGCGGCCGCGCAGGCGCCTGACGAGGATGCTCGCGTCGCCCCGCGACTCCAGGTCGGCGAGGACGACCGCGACGGCCTCCCGCACGATCCTGCCGCGGTCGACCGCGAGACCGTGCTCGCCGCGCAGCACGAGCCGGGCGTGTTCGAGGTCCATGAGCTCCTCGGCGGAGACATAGACGGTGATCTTCTCGTCGTGGCGCTCGCGGCCGCTGGGCCGGCGTCCCGCCCCGCGCCCGCGGCGGCGGCCCTGCGCGGGCGGGGCGGCCTCGCCCTGGCCCGCCGCCCGGCCGGCGCCCGCGGGGCGCTCCTGCACGGCGCCGGGGCGGCGCTCGGCGGTGCCCGGGTCGGCCGCGGCAGGCCCGCGGCCGGCGTGCTCGCCGGCGGCGGCGGTGCCGCCTTCGGACGTCGTCTCGGAGTCACCGGCGGGGCCGGGCACCCGCGGGCCGCCCTCCCCGTTCGCCTGCCGGCGGGGGGAGGAGGACTGCAGCCCGGACCCCCCGGTCGTACGGAACAGTTCGTCGGCGCCGGGCAGACTCACTCGGCGTGACACCGGGCGAGCACCTCCCTGGCGAGCTGTCGGTAGGCGGCGGCACCCACGGAGTTGGACGCGTACGTGGTGATCGGCTCGCCCGCGACCGTGGTCTCAGGGAAGCGGACCGTACGGCCGATGACGGTGTGGTAGACGTGGTCGTCGAAGGCCTCGACCACGCGCGCGAGGACCTCGCGGCTGTGCACGGTCCGCGAGTCGTACATGGTGGCGAGGATGCCGTCGAGCTCCAGGTCGGGGTTGAGCCGCTCCTGGACCTTCTCGATCGTCTCGGTGAGCAGCGCCACACCGCGCAGCGCGAAGAACTCGCACTCAAGGGGGACGATCACCTTGTGAGCGGCCGTCAGGGCGTTGACGGTGAGCAGGCCGAGCGAGGGCTGGCAGTCGATGACGATGTAGTCGTAGTCGGCGAGCAGCGGCTTGAGGGCGCGCTGGAGCGTCGACTCGCGGGCCACCTCGCTGACGAGCTGGACCTCCGCCGCTGACAAATCGATATTGCTGGGCAGCAGGTCCATGTTGGGCACGGCCGTCTTGAGGAGGACCTCGTCGGCCGACATGCCCCGCTCCATGAGGAGGTTGTAGACCGTCAGGTCCAGCTCCATCGGGTTGACGCCGAGGCCGACGGAGAGCGCGCCCTGCGGGTCGAAGTCGACGAGCAGCACCCGGCGTCCGTACTCGGCCAGGGCGGCACCCAGGTTGATGGTCGAGGTGGTCTTGCCGACCCCGCCCTTCTGGTTGCACATCGCGATGATCTTCGCGGGGCCGTGGTCGGTCAGCGGACCGGGGATGGGGAAGTACGGCAGCGGGCGCCCGGTCGGGCCGATGCGCTCGCGGCGCTGCCGGGCAGCGTCGGGCGCGAGGGTGGCCGCGTACTCGGGGTCGGGCTCGTACTCCGCGTCAGGGTCGTAGAAGTGCCCGTCGGGCACGTCCTCGTAGTCGGCGAGCCGCGCGGGATCGACCCCGCCGCGGTCGCCGGCCATGGCGTTCACGTGATGGCCGTCCATGCTCTGGTGGGCTGTCGGTGTGCTCTGGATGTTCTGGTGTGCCGCGAAGGTGTGGACAGCGACGGAGCCGACAGCTTCGAGTCCCCTGGGACTCTGGCCCTGCGCAGACATTCCTGGGTGACCACCCCCGGGAGCAAATGTCGACTCATTCACAAGTCGTCCTACCTCCTTGGTGACCAGGAAACATCTAGATAGGTCAGCGTTGCACCATGCCGACGGTTGGCGACTCTATGGCGTGTCGGCGGTTCGCAGCAACACAATCCGCCGGAGACGGCACGATGTGTCGGCAATCGAACAGGCTTCTGTCAAGGGTCTGCGGCCCACAACCCGGAAGTTTCGCGGGCGGGTGACCGGGCGTCGGATCCCGTCGCAGAACGGGTGGGAACCGGGTGAAAACGGCCCCGGCCGGGCCTTGCTCAACAAGGCCCGGCCGGGGGTGCGCTCTTGGCGTGTCGTGTTGACGACTCAGCCGAGGAGGGTGCTCAGTTCGACGAACGGCAGGCCGTGCGCCTCGGCGACGGGGCCGTAAACGACCTGTCCCTCGTGGGTGTTGAGACCCTTGGCGAGGGCGGCGTCGCGGCTGAGCGCCTCCTGCCAGCCACGGTTGGCCAGCTCCACGATGTAGGGCAGCGTGGCGTTGGTCAGCGCGTAGGTGGAGGTGTTCGGCACCGCGCCCGGCATGTTGGCCACGCAGTAGAAGACCGAGTTGTGGACCTGGAAGGTCGGCTCGGCGTGGGTGGTCGGACGGGAGTCCTCGAAGCAGCCGCCCTGGTCGATCGCAATGTCGACAAGTACACTTCCGGGCTTCATCTTGGCGACGAGCTCGTTGGTGACCAGCTTGGGGGCCTTGGCGCCCGGGATGAGGACGGCGCCGATGACGAGGTCGGCCTCGACGACGGCCTTCTCCAGCTCGTAGGCGTTGGAGACGATCGTCTGCACCTTGGTGCCGAAGACCTTGTCCGCCTCGCGGAGCTTGTTGATGTCCTTGTCGAGCAGGGTGACGTGGAAGCCCATGCCGACGGCGATCTGCGCGGCGTTCCAGCCGGAGACGCCGCCGCCGATGACGACGGCCTTGCCCGCGTGGGTGCCCGGGACGCCGCCCGGCAGGACGCCGCGGCCGCCGGCCGAGCGCATCAGGTGGTAGGCGCCGACCTGCGGGGCCAGCCGGCCCGCGACCTCGGACATCGGGGCGAGCAGCGGCAGCGCGCGGTTGGCGAGCTCGACCGTCTCGTACGCGATCGCCGTGGTGCCCGACTGCAGCAGGGCGTCGGTGCACTCGCGGGAGGCGGCGAGGTGCAGGTAGGTGAAGAGGGTCTGGCCCTTGCGCAGGCGGTGGTACTCCTCCGCGATGGGCTCCTTGACCTTCAGCAGCAGGTCGGCGGTGGCCCAGACCTCGTCCGCCGTGTCGAGGATCGCGGCGCCGGCCGCGACGTACTCGGCGTCGGTGATGGACGAGCCCACACCGGCGTTCTTCTCGACGAAGACCTGGTGGCCGTTGCGCACGAGCTCATGCACGCCGGCGGGCGTGATGGCCACGCGGAACTCGTTGTTCTTGACCTCGCGGGGGATGCCGACCTTCACGTCGATCACGGTCCTTGAATCAGAGAAATACAGGCTATTCCGGAAATGCGGGGGCACACCAGAGCAGACCGCGGCGATCGCGGCCCAACCAGTCTAATGAAGGATGCTGCGCTGTCTAGCCTTGCAAAGAGTCAATTTTTTGGAAGACCACTACCGGTTTCGCAGGTAACCCCCCGGGGGCGGGCGCCTCAGTCCGGCGGCGCCGTCGCCCTGCCGGGCACCTCGCCCCCGGCCGGCGAGGGCAGCGGCACTATGGCGCCGCCGGCCGCGGAGGCGGGACCGGCGGCCGGCGAGGAGGGGCCGGACGGAGCGGCGGCCGCCGCCGCCAGCAGCTCCGCGGCCGCCGAGCGGTGCCCGGCCGCGCCCGCGGGATCGCCGAGCCGCTCCAGGGTGTCCGCGAGGCGCAGCAGCATCGCCGCCCGCAGCCGGTCGTCGCCCGCCTGCCGGGCGCACTCCACGGCCTCCCGGCAGGTGCGCACGGCGTCCTGCGGCCGGCCCGCGTGCTCGTGCACCCGGGCGATCTCGCCGAGGGCCCGCGCGTGCCCGGGCAGGTCCCGCAGCCGGCGGCACGCGGCGGCCGCTGCCCGCCAGTCACGGAGGGCCTCGTTCCACTGCCCGGCGTAGCTGCGCACGGCGCCCAGCCGGCCGTACAGCCGCGCCTCGTCGGCGAGCTCACCGCGCGTCAGGCGCAGCTCCAGGGCGCGCCCGTACCAGTCGACGGCCCGCTGCCAGTCGCCGAGCTCGTGGTACGAGGCGGCGATGGACTCCAGCGAGCGGCTGATCGCGTACGGGTCGCCCGCGAGGCGGGCCGCGTCCAGCGCCTCCCGGTAGCGGCCGAGGGCGCCGGGGGTCCGGCCGGCCCGGGCGTCCAGGTCGCCCAGGTTGAGCAGGGCCGCGGCCTTCTCCAGGGGCATCTCGCAGCGCCGGGCCACGTCGAGGACGAGCTGGTGCAGGCCGTAGAGCTCCGGCCCCGCCTCCTCGGCGCCGAAGTGCGCCGTCAGGGCCCGGGTCAGCGCGGACACCAGGCGGCGGGCCAGGGTGTCCAGCCGACCGTCCTGCACGGCCAGCCGGGCGGCCGCCAGGAGCGCCGGGAGGCGGTGGGTGAGCCACTCCCCCGCGGCCTGCGGCGAGGCGAACCGCAGGGGCCGGGGCAGCTCGGCCAAGCGCTTGCGGGTCAGCGGGTCGTCGGTGCGGGTCGCGGCGCGGCACGAGTGCAGCTGGCGGACGGTGCGCTCCAGCATCCGCGCCCGCGCGAGCTCGACCTCGGCCGGCCGCTCCTGGCTCTGCATCAGCTCCCGCACCATGCCCAGGAGGCAGCCGGGGACCAGGTACTGCGGCGGCAGCGAGCCCACGGCGGGCTCGGCCCGCAGCAGGCCGCGGGCCTCGAAGTCCTCCAGGGTGCTCTGCGCGGCGGACACCGAGCAGCCGGCGAGCGCGGAGGCCGTGTGGGCGTCGACGGCGCCGGCCGGGGCCAGCGCGAGCAGCCGCAGGACGCGGGCGGAGGGCGCCGGCAGCGCCTCGTAGGCGAGCCGGAAGGCGCGGGCCAGCGGGCGGCCCGCGACGTCGTGGCCGTCGCCGGGCGGCAGCTCCCGCAGCCGGGTGACCGCGTCGACCACGGACAGCTTGGACAGGGCGGCGAGCCAGCCGCCGACGAGGACCAGCGCGGCGGGCTGGCCGCCGCACTCCTCCACCACCGCCTGCGCGGCGGCCGGGTCGCAGGTGATGCGGGTCGGGCCGGCGTAGCGCTCCAGGAGCTCGACGCCGGAGGCCGTGTCGAGGCCGCCCAGGGTGCAGGGCCGCACGTCGGGCACGCCGGTCAGCGGGCCCCGCGAGACGGCCACGATCAGGCACTCGGACTTGTCCGGGAGCAGCGGGTCCACCTGCTCGGCGCCCGCCGCGTCGTCGAGCAGCAGCAGCGCCCGGCGGCCTTCCAGGGCGCCGCGCACCGCCTGCGTCAGCTCGTCCTCCCCGGCCCCCGCGGGGACGGGCGCGCCGAGCGCGGTGAGCAGGGCGCGGGCCGTCCGCTCGGTGGGGACGGGGGCGCCGCCGGCCTCGGTGAGCCGGGCGCGCAGCACGCCGTCGGGGTACTGGCCGGCGAGCTGCCCGGCGAGCTCCTCGGCCAGGGCGGTGCGGCCGGAGCCGGGCCGCCCGGCGATGAGGAGGACCCGGCCGCGCGGGCTCTTGCGGCCGGCGAGGGTGTCGAGGCCGGCGCGCACGATGTCGGCGCGCAGCTCCTCCAGCTCGCGGCGGCGGCCGACGAAGCCGGGCAGCACCGGGAGTCCCACGCGGGCGCGGGATCCGGCTGCCGGAACGGTCAGCCGCCGCCCCGGCGGCACCGCCGCCGTCCCGCCGCCGGTCTCCACCGCCTGCTCCGCCACGGGGCACACTCCGTCCACCTGCCACGCACGAGCCCGCCGCGGCCGCGGTCGGGCACGCGACGAGCCTAGTTCACGGCCCGCCGGGCCCCGGTGAGTCCCGGCCGCCGCTGCGGAAGATCACCTATTCGGTTCTCCTGATGGTCGGGTAAATCCTCCCCGCCGTCACGGCAAGCCCCCCGCCGCGACGGTGCTGCACCACCGCGGCGAGGGTCCGGCGGAATATACGACGGCCGTGGCCGCCATGCCGCCCTGAAAGCGGCTTACGCCGCAAACGGCCGCGCGGGCCACTCCGCGTCCGCCGGGCGAAGCGCGTCCACGCCGTCGCCCGCCAGCGCCGCGGCGAGCGAGAGCACGCCGACGACCAGGCAGTTGTTGTGCAGCTCGCCCGCGAGGACACCGCGCACCAGGTCCTGGAGCGGCACCCGGGCGAGCTCCATGTCGAGCTCCTCGTGCTCCACCTCGAAGCGCTCGCCTTCCACGTCGGAGATGCCGCGCGCCAGGAAGATCCGTACGGCCTCGTCGCAGCCGCCGGGGGTGGTGTAGACGTCGGTCAGCACCCGCCAGTCCTCGGCCTTGACGTGGGCCTCCTCGTACAGCTCGCGCTGGGCGGCGTGCAGCGGGTTCTCCCCGGGCACGTCGAGGAGGCCGGCGGGGATCTCCCACAGCCGCTGCCGGACGGGGTGGCGGTACTGGTTGAGGACCAGCACGCGGCCCTCGTCGTCCAGGGCGAGGACGGCGACCGAGCCCGGGTGCACCTGGTAGTCGCGTGTGACGCGCGTTCCGTCGGGCATCTCCACCTCGTCCGTGCGGACGCTGGTCTTGTTGCCGGTGAACGGGGTCTCGCTCGCGGTGACCCGCCACTCGGCGGCGGTGTCCTTGATGCCCATGTGCGTCCTCCAGAAATGCAGAAACCGGGGTGAGGGCCTCCGTGCGGAAACCTTCACCCCGGTCAACCGTATAGGTCAGCCCTGCTGACGCTCGACGGCAGCCTTGACCAGGCCCGCGAAGAGCGGGTGCGGGCGGGTCGGGCGGGAGCGCAGCTCCGGGTGGGCCTGGGTGGCCACCAGGTAGGGGTGCACCTCGCGCGGGTACTCCACGTACTCCACCAGCTTGTTGTCCGGGGAGGTGCCCGAGAAGACCAGGCCGGCCTTCTCCAGCTCCGCGCGGTAGGCGTTGTTCACCTCGTAGCGGTGGCGGTGGCGCTCCTCCACGTACTGCTCGTTGCCGTAGACCTCGCGGACGATGGAGCCCTCGGCGAGCTTGGCCGGGTACATGCCCAGGCGCATGGTGCCGCCCATGTCGCCCTCGCCGGCGACAATGTCCAGCTGCTCGGCCATGGTGGAGATGACCGGGTTGGCGGTGGCGGGGTCGAACTCGGTGGAGTTGGCGCCCTCGATGCCGGCCAGGTTGCGGGCGGCCTCGATGACGACGCACTGCAGGCCGAGGCACAGGCCCAGCAGCGGCACCTTGTTCTCGCGGGCGTACGTGATCGCGCCCACCTTGCCGTTCACGCCGCGGTCGCCGAAGCCGCCGGGGACGCAGATGGCGTCGACGTCGCCGAGCTGGGCGGCGGCGCCGGCCGGGGTCTTGCAGTCGTCGGAGGCGACCCACTTGACCTTGACCTTGGCGCGGTTGGCGAAGCCGCCGGCGCGGATGGCCTCGGTGACCGAGAGGTAGGCGTCGGGCAGGTCGATGTACTTGCCGACCAGGGCGACCGTGACCTCGTGCGAGGGGTTGTGGACGCGGTCCAGCAGGTCCTCCCACTGGGTCCAGTTCACGTCGCGGAAGGGCAGGTCGAGCTTGCGGACGACGTAGGCGTCCAGGCCCTCGGTGTGCAGCACCTTCGGGATGTCGTAGATCGACGGGGCGTCGATCGCGGCGACGACCGCGGCCTCGTCGACGTCGCACATCAGCGAGATCTTGCGCTTGATGGCGGTGGGGACCTCGCGGTCGGCGCGCAGCACGATCGCGTCGGGCTGGATGCCGATGTTGCGCAGGGCGGCGACCGAGTGCTGGGTCGGCTTGGTCTTCAGCTCGCCCGAGGGGCCGATGTACGGCAGCAGCGAGATGTGCACGACGAAGACGTTGTCGCGGCCGACCTCGTGGCGGACCTGGCGGACGGTCTCCAGGAACGGCAGCGACTCGATGTCGCCGACCGTGCCGCCGACCTCGGTGATGACGACGTCGACGTCGTCGGTGGCCATGCGGCGGATGCGGTGCTTGATCTCGTTGGTGATGTGCGGGATGACCTGCACGGTGTCGCCCAGGTACTCGCCGCGCCGCTCCTTGGCGATCACGGAGGAGTACACCTGGCCGGTGGTGACGTTCGCGCTGCCGTCGAGGTCGACGTCCAGGAAGCGCTCGTAGTGGCCGATGTCCAGGTCGGTCTCGGCACCGTCGTTGGTGACAAACACCTCACCGTGCTGGAACGGGTTCATCGTGCCCGGGTCTACGTTGAGGTAGGGGTCGAGCTTCTGCATCGTGACCCGCAGACCCCGCGCCTTGAGCAGCGCGCCCAGGCTGGAGGCCGTCAGTCCCTTGCCGAGCGAGGAGGCGACACCCCCCGTGACGAAGAGGTGCTTGGTCGTCGTGGGCTTTGCGGCAATGGCCAAAGGGGGGCTCCCGTGGTCGCGAGTGGAGGGTGCGTACCGGCGCTCACCCGGAGTTTTCGGGGGTGCCGTCGCTGCGGTTGGGGGGTCTTGCGCCCACCGGTCCACGGGGTACCAGGGTATCAGCGCCCCGGCCCGGCCGCTTCCGCCGACGCGTCGGGGGCCGTCCCGCCGCCCTGCGTGGCGGCTCCGTCACAGGCCACCCATTCGGCTCAGATTCGTCCTCCAACCGTCGCGCGTCGCACCAACTGCGCGTCGTATCCTGCTCGGACACATGCAGCGAGCCGGCCGGCACGGCATCATCCCGCCCTCCCCCAGCCACCT